>DASZOW010000672.1:0-2186 GCA_035550615.1 Puia sp. | reverse complement strand
CGGAGGCGGCGTCCCTGCTGCCGCCGTCATGGGATGCGGCCAACCTGGGGAGGGTCACGGCCAATTCTGCGAACGGCCTGCTGGGAAAGTGCCTGGTATTCCGTGGCACGGTGAATAAGAACACGGCGGACTTCACTTCGGCCCTGGCGGCATTCGCCAAGCTTAGCGGGGTATCGCTGGTCGCCAATTTTGAAGATAATTTCGATGTATCGAAAGAAAACAATGCGGAGTCTTTGTTCGAGTACCAGGCGGGGGCGACGATCAACGGGTCCACGAATGCCTGGCTTAGCAACGACCAGGCGGATATCGGCGTGGCAAGCGGATACTGGCAGATGTTTTACAACAGTACGGGCACTTATATGGGAGGCGGCTTGTACACGGCTACGGCCAAGCTGGTGAATATCTTCGACGCCGCCGATCCCCGGCTGCCTTATACGCTGAAGACATCCGACAGTACTATTACCAAATATGTCCTTCATGACGAGGCCAATGGTGCGGTGAATTCGAATAACAACGCCCGGATACTTCGCTATGCGGATGTGTTGTTGCTGGAGGCCGAAGCCACTTTGCAGTCGGGCGGGTCGACGGCCACGGCCATCGGTTTTATCAACCAGGTGCGTGCAAGGGCCCGAACGATGGTTTCCGGCGGGACGCAGCCGGCGGCGCTGGATGAGGCCGTGACGGACAAGAATATGATCATGCAATGGATCATGGACGAGCGGCTTCGGGAGCTGGCTGCGGAAGGGCAACGGTGGTTCGATCTCCGCCGCTGGGCTATTGGCGGGATATTGACGCTGAACAATGGCTTTTTCAGCAGCATCACGCCTACGAGGATGAATTTCGATGCACATCATTTGTATTTCCCGATCCCCTACAGCGAGACGGATAAAAACCCTAACATCACTCAAAACAAGGGATATTGAAAGCATATGCAGTATGGGTCTTCGTCACGCTGATCGCGGGCGGGGCTTATGGCCAGGTATATAAGGAGGTGGATTCGGCCGCGCCGCTGGACCGGATTTCGGTGACGGCGCCGGCGGGCGGGTCCGTGCGGGTACGGGATGGAAGGGATAAAGAATATTTTCACGGGGAGACCCGTGCGGGAGGCGGTGGGCCGGTGATCCAATTCCTGGTAAATGGGGCGCTGGGTCATCAACATATCGATATGTACGATGCGCGCGGCAGGCTGTGGCGTTCGTCGCCGTTGCAAGTAGACGCCCGGACGGATGTGGATGACGGGGGAACGTTCAAGAGTCTTTTCACTGTACTATATAAAGGGATGTATATCTATTCGCCGGATGGGAGCGAGAGCTCTTTTACCTGGAATGGAAAACAGACGCACTTCCTCGTGCCGTGGGTATTGGATAATAACCAGACGATGAAGGGGATGAAATATTTCAATGCCAATGGCAAGAACCTGGTGGAGACGATGGCGCGGATGCAGAAGAAGGACGGTATGATCTGGAGCTTTATTGCGGGTAATGATGAGGGCGAATATTTCAAGACGGCCTATGAGAAATACGGCTTCTTTCTACGGGACGGGGGTTGCTATTTTGCGAGACAGCCGGTGGAGAACCATGTGGAGTACAATTATGTGAACAGCATTTACCAGTGCTGGCAGGCGTCGGGGGACGATGCCTGGATGAAGGGGTTGCTGGCTTCGGCCGCGGCTGCCTTGAATTACAGCATGAGGGACCCGTTGCGGTGGTCGGAGCGGTTTGGGCTGCTCAAGCGGGCGCTTACGATAGACAGCTGGGATTTCCAGGTGAATGACGAGTATACGCCGAAGCTGGGTATCGGCAATCCCATGCTGGTGGTCATTGGAAAGACGAAGTTCGGCGTTTTTTTTGGCGACAATACCGGGTATGCGCAAGCCTGCAACCAGCTGGCAAAAATGTATGATGCGGCGGGTATGCACAGGGAGGCGCAGCAATTCCGGGACAGGGCTGTGATGATCCTGCAGCGTCTGAATAAGGTGAGCTGGAACGGAAGGTTCTTTACGCATTTTGTGGAAGAGGACAGTACGGTACAGCGACATCTCGGGGTGGATATGAAGGAGCAACTGGCGCAGTTCAATGCTTATTCGATCAACAGGGGATTGCCGCATGAGCAGAATGTGGCGATCATCCGAAGCTATCTTGCGTTGAAGGAGCATTTGCCGAAAGGGAGTCCGGGCGAGTGGTATG
>DASZOW010000671.1:0-2915 GCA_035550615.1 Puia sp. | reverse complement strand
GCGCACAGCTCAGCCAAAATGGGAAATTCCCGGCGGTAGCTCATAACAGCGGCGACTATGCGCGCTCAGTCGCCTACGCCTGGAGCCAGGACTTCATGGCCTTCAACATGAGCTCCGGCTGCCCGGCCTCCGGTATCAATCCCTCCCTCGGCAGCCACCAGACCTATAACCAGTTCATAGCCGCCTTCTGGGCGGCCAAGATCGCCAACGATCCGCTATACGCAAATCTCGACGGCCTCTTCCTCGACAATTTCGTGGATATCCCGTCCCAGCTGATCTCCAACGCCTCCCGCGTCGACTACCTGAACCAAAACGCGGCCACTCCGTCCCCCGACAATGCCAATGCCTGGAAAGCCGGCATGGCGGATCTCGCTCACCAGGTCAGGCTCAGCCTTCCCCACAAGATCGTCATCGCCAACACAGGCGGCAACGTGACGAATACGGGCGCTTACCTGAACGGCGGCATGATCGAAGGAGTAGACCAAAACGGAAAGAACACCTTCGTCGGCGATGCCAACGGCGACCCTACTGCCTTCTATGACTCCTGGATCAACGGCGGCACGGCGCCACAGGTATTCGTCTATAACGCGTCCGACGCCACCACCTCGGGCGTTGATGCGGCCCGCACGGATTACAGGGCCATGCGCTTCCTCCTGACGCGCACCATGCTGAACAACGGCTATTTCGACTACGATGAGTTCCTCGTCAGCAATCCCTCGGCCGGTCTCAACTCCGGCGGCCACCAGACCACCTGGTGGTACGATGAATTCGATAACGCCGGCCAGGGGACAGGATACCTCGGCTATCCCCTATCGGTAGCCACCCAGCCCATCACCGGGGTATTCCGGCGCGACTTTGAAAAAGGCATCTGCCTGTGCAATACAACCACGGTCTCCCAGACCATCTCCCTCGGAAAAAAATATCAAAAGATCAACGGGACCCAGGACCATGCCACCAATGACGGCTCCCAGGTTACGGTAATAACGCTGCCACCCGGGGACGGGATCATTCTGCTTTCTATTTTTTAACCATAAAACAAACAGTATGAGAGTAAAAATTACCTGCATCCCAGCCATCCTGCTCCTGGTAGCCATCACGGCTCACGCCCAAACGGACACGAATCCGAAATTCCCACGCGTCGCTACCGTCTATTCAAAAAAATACCCCGCGGAAAACTATGATTCGGGCAAAAAAGCGATCGCGAAATACAATCTCTATGTCAGCGGCCTCGGGTGGTGGGGCCTTCCATGCGGTGGAGATGTCAATTGCAGCGGACACGCGAGTAGCAGCGTAGGTCAATATTGGAAAATACTCAACCCAAAACAGATCGACCTGCTGTACCAGCATAGCGCATTTTATGACAGCCCCTGGGTGGCGCCGTCGAACGGATGCGGGTACATCATCGGGACGACCCCTTACTACCAGGATATCCGGTGGCTATTGTGCTATGCGGGAAGTACCCTCAGCATGGCGATGTCGGCCACGGATACCGTCGTACACGTCAACGACCTTTCAAAATTCGCCTATGACGACTATGTCCTGATCGGCGGCATAAGCACGGAACATGACGAGCTGGTAAAGATCAAATGGCTCTCGGGCAGCAGCGGCAGCGGTACTCTCCACGTCCTGCGATCGCAGTTTAACCAGAACGGAAAATTCCCGGCAGTAACGCATGCAGCCAACGATTATATCCGGTCCGTTGTCTATCAACAAGGCAAACACCGTGCGCTCGCCTTCAATATGACCTCCACCTGCCCCAGCACCAATATCAATCCAAGTTTCGGCAGCCAGACCTGGAACGAGTTCATAACCACCTTCTGGTCGACCAAGATGGCCGATGACTCGCTCTGGGGAAATGCGGATGGCATCTTCTTCGATAACTTTGTGCTGGTGCCCAGCAAGACCATCAGCACCAATCCGACAAAGATCGATTATACGAATACGAACACCGCCACTGCCAAGGCCACCGGCGATCTTTATTGGAAAAATGGCATGATCGACCTGGCTAACGAAATGCGTTCGAAACTTCCTTCCGGCAAGCTGCTCATGGGAAATACGGGGGACTCGGTTTCATTCGTCGGCGCCTATCTCAACGGGGGAATGGTGGAAGGGGTGGATCAGAACGGCCACAATAGTTTCACCGGCGATTCGACCTTTCCGGGCGACTCCCGGGCCGATCCGGCTAACTTCTACAACGGATGGATCGCCGGGGGCTCGTCGCCGGTCACATTTATTTACCTTGGATCTTCATCGGCGGATACCTCGCTCGCCATGGAACAGACTGACTACAAGGCAATGCGTTTCGAGCTGACGCTCTCGATGATGAATAACGGCTATTTTGCGTACGACGAATTCCTGATGGGCAACCAGGGCGGCAACCTCAATGGCGCCGGTCATCAATCGGCCTGGTGGTACGATGAATACGATAACGCCGGCGCCGGCATCGGCTATCTTGGTTATCCCATCGGCGACACGACTCAACCCATCGCAGGGGTGTACAGGAGGGACTTCGACAAAGGAGTGGCGATCTGCAACACCACCGGCAGCACCGTCACGGTCCACCTCGGCAAATATTTCAAAAAGATCAACGGCGCCCAGGCCCCCACCATCAATAACGGCGCCACCGTGGATTCGGTCACCATCGCCGCCAAAGACGGCATCATCCTCACGGATTGCGCCAACGTCCAACCCCCGACCAACCTCACCACCACAAGACTCAAAGGCGGGATCAGGGTGGACTGGACCGCCAGCACCACCGCCGGTGTAACGTCTTATAATCTATACCGCGGATTCCTACCCGGCGCCGAGACCTTATATAAGACAGGGATCACCGGCACCACCTACACCGACAGCGTTGCACCCGGCATCGGCTATTGGTATTATGCCAAAGCGATCATCTCCGGCTGCGACAGCAG
>DASZOW010000670.1:0-2861 GCA_035550615.1 Puia sp. | reverse complement strand
AGCAATTCCTGGGGAACATATTTTATGCCGCTGGCCTCTTCATGGCCGCGCATGCGGAAGGTCATGCACTCCACCAGATAGGGCCGTTGGTATTTGATGCAATATTCCCTGATGCCGCGTAGGGTGTCGTAGACCGTGAGGATGTTGTTGCCGTCGATGCGGACGCCCTGCATGCCATAGCTTTCCGCCTTATAGACGAGACTTTCGCAGCGGTACTGTTCGGAGACGGGCGTGCTGAGGGCGTAGCCGTTATTCTCTACGACAAAGATAACCGGCAGATCCCATACGGAGGCTACATTGAGCGCTTCGTGAAAATCCCCTTCACTGGCGCCGCCGTCGCCGGTAAAGACAAGGGTGGCGCGGTTCCTCTTTTGAAGCTTATAGGCCAGGCCGACGCCATCGGCGACGCCCAGCTGTGGGCCCAGATGGGAGATCATGCCGCAGATGGCATGGTCCCGGCTGCCAAAGTGAAAACTGCGTTCGCGGCCCTGGCTATAGCCATCCTGGCTGCCTTGCCATTGGAGGAACAGTTTCGACAGCGGCATTTGTCTGCTGGTGAAGACGCCCAGGTTACGGTGCAGCGGGAAGATCCACTCGTCGGGTAGCATGGCGAGGGTAGCCCCGACGGCTATCGCTTCCTGGCCGATACCACTGAACCACTTGCTGATCCTGCCCTGGCGCAGCAGCAGAAGCATCTTCTCTTCGATCATGCGGGGCAGCAAAATACTTTTGTAGAGACGGATCAATTCCTCACTGCTGCTGTTTTTTCTTTCAAAGTACATACGTGCGTTTATTGGGCATCTTTATCCTGTTCCTTATAAAGTATCGAGGTCAATAGAGACAAAAGCAGGCTGAAAAGCAGGGCCCATATAAAATTCTCGATATGGAACCCGTTGATCAGGTTGCCGACAAACCAAACTATGATGGCATTGATGACAAAAAGAAATAATCCGAACGTGATCAGGGTGATCGGTAAGGTAAGGATGACGAGGATGGGCTTGAGCAAAAAGTTCAGGATCGCCAGCACCAGGGAGAACTTGATCGCTATCCAGAAAGACTCGATACGAATGCCCGGCAAGATATAGGACAACGCAAAGGCAACTACCGCTGTGATCACAATGCGGAGCAGGAAATTCATACGATTCTTTTGTTCAAGTTACGCTATTCCGGTTATTCGACCGAATCATTCGGACAAATGTTAGATTCAGCCGAAATACGGCTAATGATTGGCCTTCGGCCGAGCGGGCTGTGCCCGCTTATATCACCACCAACTCGAAGAAAGCAGACGGATCCAGGTATTTTATGGCCAGCTCGCGGAGCGCTTCCGGAGTAATGGTCTTGATGATCCGAACCCCCTCCTTAAAGAAATCGCCGTCGAGACCATTCAGAAGGATATTCTTCCACCGGCCGGCGACATGGAAGGGACCGTCGAGATCGCCCAAGATGGTCCCGATGGCGAAGTTGCGGGCCTGCTGCAGCTCTTCCTCGTCGATGAGTTCTTCCCGGAGAAGGTTCATCTCCTTATATACCTCTTCTATCGCCGGGGCACACACTTCCTTTCCGGCTTCGGTGCTGATCATAAGGGCGCTTTCCTGGATATTGTTGACGAGGTAGCTGTGGATGCCGTATGTATAGCCCTTGTCTTCCCGGATGTTGGTCATCAGCCGTGAGCCAAAATATCCACCGAACACGTTGTTGAGCACCTGCATTTTTTGAAAATCCGGATGATGCCGGTTGGGGAAGTTTCGGGCGATCCGGATAGAGCCTTGTACGCCGTTAGGATCATTGGCAATCTGGTATCTTTTGCCGGCGGCCGGCAGGATAGGGAACGAGGGGGCCGGCTTGTCTTTCCCCGGTGCGTGGATCGGCAGCGTCCCGAAGCTGGACTCCAGCAGCGTCATCAGGTTGGAAGGCAGTTTGCCCGCGGCTATGATCCGGCAGCTCCCGTGGCGGTAAAAGCGATCGAAATGGGCGGTCAGGTCTTCCCGTTGCAGGGACTGGTAGTCTTCCGCGACGGAATATCTTCCATAGGGATGTTCTATCCCATAGAGATATGCGTCGATGAGCCGGCCGGCAACGAAATCGCTTTTTTTCAGGTTGACCTGCAACCGCTGCTGGCTATTCTTCTTATAAATATCCAGTTCCTCCTCGGGATAGGTCGAGTCGGAGACGATATCGGCGATCACCGGTAACAGCTCCCCGATATGTTTGCTCAGGCAGTGAAGCGTGATCTCGGCTGTTTCATGGTGTGCCGCGCGGCCCAGGAAGGAGCCGTAATATTCAAAATGCTCGCTAATATCAAAGGCGCTGCGAGCCCTCGTACCGTTCTTCAGCAGGGTATTGGCAGCCGCCGCCACACCTTTCTTTTCTTCCCACCAGTTGCCGGCGTCGAAGACCAGGCTGACCATCATCGCCTCTTCATTTCCCAGATCGACAGCATAGATTTCTACACCGTTGGAGAGCGTGGCTTTCCGATAGGGCGGAAGGGAAAGTTCGAATTCTATGGCATCCTTGATCGAGGGAGCGATGGCCCTGTTCAGTTTATATTTTGTTTGCACTTGCATTAGTCTAATTTTTCGGCGTAATATATACCGGAAATGCGCTGATAGAAATTTAACGCATTTCCGTTAAACCGTTAATAATTGTCCTTCGGACCGGACCCTTCCAGGGCCCGATAGTACAAAGTATTACTGTTTAGGGGATCGAAGATCCGCCGACTCGTCTCCAGCATCTCCTGAGCGGTGACGGCGCGATATTTGTCCAGCTCCGTATTCATCATGCCGGCATCCCCGAGCAGTTCATAGATGGCAAGGCTGTTGGCGCGGTTCATGACGCTCATATCCTCGAAGACGATAGCTGAT
>DASZOW010000669.1:0-9976 GCA_035550615.1 Puia sp. | reverse complement strand
CGCGAAGATAACCGAAAGCCGCCTATCGCGCAGCCGCCTCGATCAAAAACACCGCCGGCACCGGCCGCTCGCCGCCTTTATCGGACGGATGGATCGTCTCCTTGCCATTGACCAGCATACAGCTGCTCCCGCCGCCGTCCAGGTTGATCGCTTCATAACATCCGATATCCGCCAATATCTTCGCCTCCTGAGCCAGCGTCACCCCGGCCGCCACACCCGGCGTCCGCCCCTGCACCGCAAGCACAATGATCCGGCCATCCCGCGTATAGCCGATCGCCGAACGCGGATGCATATCCCTTTCTCCATGGATAAAAAGCCCCTCTTCCTCATTGGTCACCCGCACCCGGCCATCATATACCAGCACGGGACCACCGCCGACAGCCGTCTGCATCTTCCAGCGCTTCCAATGGGAGTCATGCAAAGCCGCCAGCACGGGGATCGAATCGACGCCCACACCCTGCGCCGGAGCATCCTCGAACGCATAAGGCAGCGGCTGCGTCGAATCGGTAAAGATCCAGGCCACATCGGCCTTCCGCTTCGACGTAATGCCCAACGCGCTCCGCGTCGTATAATGATACACGGTATCCTTGCGCGACCTCCGGCTGGGCTGGTTCCACGCCAGCATCTTCCCATCCCGGACCACCAGGTTCAGATTGCCATTGGTCTTAAAAGAAAAGAATGACGTATTGATCACCAGCACCGGATGCCCCTCCTGGTCATAATACTGCGCCGGCGTATACCGCTTGCCATGCCCAACCTGCGCCGTAAAATCCAGCGACTTATCTTTCAACGGCGCCGATACATAATACGCCACTTCAGGCCGCCCGTTCAAAGAATCCTGTGTCCGGTAGACATGCATCGACGCCGGCAACGGCCCGAAATCGGCATCTACCTGCTGCCAATGCCAGGGCGCCGGACCGATGACGCCGCCCCTGCTCTTCTCCACCTTTATCGAATCATCCGGATCATGCGTCGTCATATTCTGCGCAAATACGCTCAAACTACCCCCTAGAAGAACTCCTAAGAACAAACATGTTTTCATATCAGAATTTAATCGTTATCGTTAGACGAAAATGTACGCTTTACAAACGCCGCCCGCACCGGCGCCGGAACCACCGCATCCTCGCCATGCGCCGCCTTCCACAACATCGCATTCATCAACGCATCGGGCACCAGGTCCTCCCTGGAGAAATCCAATCCCCGCGCCATCCTCGCCAACCGCCCATGTACAGGATTGACTTCGCCGAGATCCCACTGCGCCGGCCGGCAGTTGAACACACTGGCATCCGGCGTCGCCATAAAACTCCGCCACATCGGCGTCGCCGCGGCATCATACTGCGTCATCGGCGGCATACCCAGGATCAGCTCGATAGTCCGCAATACGGATGACGTCGAATACATGGTATGATCCACAAAATGCCGCTTCACGAACGGCCCCACAATATACGCCGGACTCCGATGCGCATCCACATGATCGGGACCATTTTGTGCATCGTCCTCCAAAATAAACACCACCATGTCCTTCCACACCGGGCTCCTGCTCAGATGATCCAGCAACATGCCCACCGCCAGGTCATTGTCCGCCACATGCGCAAAGGGCGTCGGTCGCCCCCCAGCTGTTCCCTCGGTATGATCATTGGACAATCGCATCGTGATCAGCTGCGGTACCGCATTCGCGGCCACCAGGGAATCGAAATCCTCCTCCCACTCATGCACCCGCATGGTATCGAAGAAATGCATATTCATACTCATAAAACCCGGCGCAAAATGCCCCTTCAACACGGGAATATTCGCCCGGCCGTGATCGGCAAATTCGCCGTATGTCCGATAGCTCACGCCGCTACGCGCGGCATCATCCCAGATAAAGCCGGCCTTGTTGTTGGCCGTCACACGATACCCGCTCGAAAACTCCCCGCCGCCGCGCCGCCCATAAGGGGTAGGCCAGTTCTTCTCGAGGAAATCGGTAGCATAAGCGCCCATGCTCCAGTTATGCCCATCACTGCTGACCTCGCCATCGACATAAAAGTTATCCAGCAGCACATACCCGCTGGCCAGCGCATGCTGATTGGGCGTGATCCTGGCCCCGAACAACACCAGCGAAGTATCCCCATTCCCCTGCGGCATATCGCCCAGCACCTGGTCATAGCTCCTGTTCTCCTTGAGGATATAGAACACATGCTTGATCGGGCTCGGATCGCCGACCTTCCGCGGAATCGGATTACCCTGCTCTCCCGAAGTCACGAGCTCGCCCGTCTTCGTGTAAGGTGTATTGTGATAAACGGCCTGGGAATACACGGCCAGCTGCGCGGCGGAAGGGAACGGAATAATGCTCAGCCTCCCCATCAACAACCCTCCTCCGATATACTGCACCTTGCCCACCCGCTGCGTATCGCCCCGGTGTACCGTCACGGTCTGCCCCCGGCCATACGGGTTAGGCCCCCCGGGATTCGGAAGCGACCCCAACCCCTTTCCATCGCTGACATATAACTTCCGCCCGATCGTCCGCACACAGGTCGGATACCAACCCACGGGAATAAACCCCAGCGAAACGCCGCTCCCCGGCTTGCGAACGTCAAAAACGGCGATACAGTTATTATCGGCATTGGCGATATAGAGTGTCTTCTCGTCAGCGCTCAACGCCACGCCATTGGTCGTCGACCCGCTCGGCGCATCGGGATATAATGCTGCATTCAACGTCTCCACTACCCGCCGGCTCCGTACATCGATCACCGATACGCTGTTGTCATTGGCATTGGCGACATACAGATATCGCCCGCTTCGCGTCAGGCAAAGATCATTTGGATTATCTCCTACTGGGATGCTGTCGGTAAAAACGCCGGATGAAACATTATACACCATCACCTTGTCTCCTCCCCATACGCTGAGATACAACTCCCGGCGATCCGGTGACAAAAGACACGTATAACCCTCCCCGCTCAGCCCAAGCCGCCGCACTACCCGGTGTAAACGCATATCATACACATAAAAGCTATTATCTTCTTTCGTCACGGCATAAAGCAACCCCCTCCGGTCATCGACACAAATACCCGCCGGCGAGATCTTGTTGGGCCACGGTGCGCCCAGCCGGAATGTATCCACCGTCACCAGCCGCCCGGAACGGATCGCATACTTCAAGATCCAGTTGTCATTCCCACCGGAGGCGTACAACGACTCGTCATCGGCGCCAAAGACAAGCCCTCCCCAGCTCTTGGGAATGACGACGCTATCGAGCTCACGGTCGGCCCGCGCATCGAAAAGCTGGATACACTGGATACTCTGCCCGTTATTGGTGACGGCAGCATACCGGCCGCTATGGCTCACGGCAATATTCAGGGGCAGATCACCCAACGGCAGGGTAACGCCCACCGGCGTCAGCGACCAGCCATTCGGCAGCTGCACCCGCTCACGCTCTAAATCCGCCAGAGTCTGCGCCTTGACGGCACAAAAGGGCAGCAGTAAGAATACCGCCGCCATAATAAGAAACGAACTGCAAGAACTTCGCATAAAAATCGTTTTAAATGCCCGCGAACCACGCCCGGGCTCCCGGATCACCCTACCATCCCGGATTCTGCGCCAGGTTCGGGTTCAACACGATATCCGACGTGGCTATCGGCTGCAAATAATATTTATCATCCCATACCCGCGGCGTACTGGCCAGCCAGGTCAGAGTCCCATGATCGCCCTGCGACAGCTTCACGAGGTTATTGTCGACCAGGTAATACGCCACGCCCTTGATCGTCCCGCCCGTCGGCGGAGCCGTCACAAAGGATACATCCGGCACCCCGTCCCCATTCATCGCATAGACGGTATTCAGCTGCGGCACATACACGCCCTTGTAAGGCAGCGTCATCATCGTCCCCAGCTTCCAACGGCAAATATCCTGAAAACGCAGCCCTTCGCAAAACAGCTCCACGCCTCTCTCGCGCCGGATCTCCAGCAACACGGGATCGCTGATGCCGGGGAAATAGTTTTGTTGCAGATACGCATCGGCCGTCGTCGGATACGGTGCATTCGTGATGCCTGCCCTCGCCCGGAGCGGCGCAATAGTAAGATTCCAGTCGGCCGTCGTAAACGTCCCGAGCTCCGCCTTGGCCTCGGCATAGTTCAGCAACACCTCGGCATACCGGAAGATGGGAATACTGCTCGTATTGAGACTCTTCAAATCCAGTGTCTTATCGTCCTCCAGGTATTTGAGGATCTGGTAACCGGTATAGCTGAACGAATAATCCGGCGGCGCAGGCGTCCCATCGCTCCGTTTGTATCCATTGCACCGTACCGTCTGCTGCATCCGGTAGTCGCGGTTCTTCGTCTCGTTGAAAAAGACGATGGTATCATACGAAGGCTGATCGGTAAACCGCGTGCCGTCCAGGTTCAGATAGGTATCCATAAATGTCTTTACCGGGCTGCTGCGGTTCCCCAGGGTCAGACTGGTAAAATACTGGTTGGCGTCGTGATAACGCTTCAGCGTCGTACTATAGACCGCCGCCAGGATGATCTCATCCGCCGAGGGAACCTCGGTAATGAAGAGGCTCCGGTAATCCGTCGTCGGGTTATGGGTATTGTGCAGCTTGTATTGACCACCGGCGATGAGCTGATTGCTGGCATCCACACACTGGTTGAGCAGGTCGTTGGCCGTACCCGTCAGATTCAGCTCCGTATGGTACTTCCGATAGGTTCCCTCGAAAAGACAAACCCTCGACTTCAACGCCAGCGCCGTCCACTTGGTAACCTGCGAACACGTGGCATCCTTCGCCGTAGGCGCATTGGCAATGGCATAGTCGAGATCGGCGATGATCGAGTCCATGACCAGCACCCTTGAATCCCGTGGCTTGTAAAGCGAAGAATCGGAGGTGCTCAGGGTATAGCCATACCAGGGCACATCGCCATAAGCCTCCACCTTGGTGAAATAGAACCAGGCCCGGAAAAATTTAGCAACGGCCGCATACTGCGCACGCGCAGCCGCCGCAATATTGGGATTGTTATCGTTTGCCAGGAAATAGTTGATGTTCCTCAATTCGGTCCAGGCCCAAGACCCCTGGTTGTTGGGATTGTTCGAGCTCTGGAATAAAGCCGGGATATTATTGCCGGCGATATAATCCGAGTTATTGTCCCCTGTAAAAATGTTATCGGCGGAAGGCATCATGCTCACATAAAAGGAATTGGTATACAGCTGCAGATCGCTCGCCGTATTGAAAGCCTCCCCGGGCGTCAGTTGCGCAAAGGGCGGCTTGTTCAGGAACTTGCTGCATCCCGTGAGTAAGCCCAAAGCCACCACGGAAAAAAGTAAATATCGCATCTGCACAAAAATTTTAAATTTCTAAAAAGTTAAATTGAGTCCGACCGTATAGGTCTTCAGCATCGGGTAGTTATACCCATTGCCATAATTCACAGGCCCCGTCACGGTAGTGGATTCGGGATCGGAAGAATCGATCAGCTCGGGATCGAGATTCTTCGCATACTTATGCAGCGGCGTCACCGTAAACAGGTTCTGCCCGTTGAAATACAGCTTGGCATTATTGAGCTTGAACTTGCTGAACCACTGACGCGGCATATTCCACGACAGGGAAAGATTCTTCAGCCGGGCGTATGCGGCATTCTGCAGATAACGGGTCTGCGCCACGGCCAGCTCACGCGTACCGCTAAGGGCGACATACGCGCGGTAACGCGGGAAATAAGCATTGGGGTTCGACGCCGTCCACACATTCTTCATCATATACGCCGGCACATTCTCATATGGCCGGTTATACTGGCCCCAGAAATCGCCGGACTCGGTACCCGGCCACCAGTCGCGATGCCCAACCCCCTGGATAAAGGCGGAAAGATGCAGCGAACGCCAGCCCACACCCAGGTTGACGCCGAACAGGTAACGCAGCGTCGAGTTGCCGATGACCTTCAGATCACCGTGATTGCTCAGCGTCTTCTGACCGATATTGATGACGCTCCGGCCCGAAGCATTCTTGTCCTGGCCGGGATTCTGATCCTTGAACTTCAAATCGCCGGGCATCACCTGGTTGGAATTCGACACCACGATATAGCTCTGATCGGCATGGGTATCGATGTCGTTCTGATCCTTGAACAGCCCCTCGGTTTCAAAACCCCAGATCTCCCCGGGATGCATTCCTTTATAATAAGTGCTCGGAATGGGGGTGTACGGATAAGGCAATACGCCGGAAGGATTGTAGAACTTGGTGATCACCGAAGTAGCATCCGATAATACGACGCCTACATTGTAGCTCCAATCTTTATTGACGTGATCGGCCCAGTTCACGCTCAGCTCATACCCCGATGTACGCAGATTGGAATTATTGCCCTTGGGAACCGCGGCGCCGAATACGGCCGGCAACGGCTGCCCCTGTGTAAACATCCCGGTGGTATACCGGTCATAATAGTCGAAGCTCATGCTCAGCCGGTTCTTCAACACGGCAAGATCGATCCCTTCATCCACCGTCGTCGACTTTTCCCAGGTCAATCCCGTGGGCAGCACGTTGGGCGTTGAGAAATAAGTCGGGTAAGCATTGTTGATGATCACCGAGCCGCTCTGGTATACATTCATCGTCGGTATGAACAGGTAAGGCAGGATCTGCCCGTTCCCAAGACTTCCGACCGAAGCGCGGATCTTCAGGTTGTCCAGCCAGCTACTCGTCCGGTCCATAAAATTCTCCTTGGAGACCACCCATCCGGCGCTGACGCTCGGGAAAAATCCATACTGGCTGTAGCTCGGGAATTTGGAAGAGCCGTCATAACGGCCGTTGATCTCTAAAAGGTACTTGTCCTTATAGGCATAATTGGCTCGGAAGAACAGCCCCATGATCGTCCACTCGTTGCCCGCCCCACTGACAATATAGTTGGTCCCATTCAGCAGATTGAAATTCGGCAGACTCGGATCGATGATCCCATCCCTGCGCACAAAAAGGCTGTCGAAACGGTTGTCTTCGATATTGATCCCCCCCAGCAGCTTCACGGCATGATCGCCAAAACGGTGGTTGGCCGTGGCATAGACGTTCGTCCCATAATAATTGGTTGTCCCCGTCGCCTGGGTAAGCAGATTGTTCGTACTGCTGCCGGTTTGACCGGGTCCCAGTTCATATGGCACCGGCAGAAACTGCCCCTTGATGACATTGTTCGTATAGGCATAAGTAAAATCGCCGCGGAGATTCAGCCAGTCATGGATGATATCGGCATTGAAACTGAGCGTATTCCTTGCATAGACCTGTTTGGTCCTGCTCTTGTCATTGCCCGACCAGAAATCGCCGACCGCCGTATAGCTCCCGGGCGTCAGCGAACCATCCGGGTTGAACAGCGTGGAAAGCGGGCTGGACGCAGCATCCATATTCCGCCACACCGCATCGCCATTATTGTTCAGCGGGTAAGTATAGGTATACACATTGAAGTCGAAATTATCGGTAACGGTAAACCCCTTCCAGAGCTGCAAGTCGCCCTTCATCCGCAGGTTATACCGGTTGAAATTGTCCGGGTCGAACCGGAATACGCCACCCTGGTTGAAATAACGGCCCGAAATATAATAGTCGGAATTCTTATTGCTTCCGGTCAGTGTCAGGGACTCGTCGTAGGCCGGCATATAATCCCGGTAAAGCAGGTGATACCAGTCCGTGCTGCCGAAATACTGGTATTTATTCGTCGCCGGATCGACCGTGACCTTGGGCAGGCTCGGATTCGTGCTCCTGGCCTTCAGCGAATCCATCAGCGCCGGCGTATACGTAAACGCGGCATTGACATTCGGCGGCGGCGTCTTGTAATCATACCAGGCCAGGTAGCCATTGACATAATCTGTCGCCCACGTATACCCGTCGTTCACGATCTTGGGCGTCACCGTACGCGTATTCACCGAATAGCTCGAGTTGAAATTGATCTGTGTCTTCTCCTTGGCCGGCGTCTTGGTCGTAAAAAGCACGACCCCGTAAGCCCCACGCGCGCCATAGATGGCCGCGGAAGCAGCGTCCTTCAACACGGTCACGGACTCGATATCATTCGGATTGAGCAGGCTTGGATCACCCGGCACGCCGTCGATCAGCACCAGCGCGGAACCTTGTGCCCCCGAACCGATGGATGTCATCCCCCGGATATTGAACGCGGGACTACGGGTAGGCTTCCCATCGGTCATTTGAATATTCAGATTGGGGATCACACCCTGCAACCCGCGGCTTACGGTCGGCAGCGCCTTATCATCCAGCACCTGGCCGCTGACCTGCGAAACGGCGCCGGTAAGATCGCCCTTGCGTTCCCGGCCATAGCCGACGACGACAAACTCGTCGAGATCGTTGCTGCCCTCGCTCATCCGGACCAGCAGCGAGTTGTTCTCATTGGGTTTGACCACGATATGGCTCAGCGTCCGCGTCGTATAGCCGATATGCGTCACGGTAAACGTATACGTCTTGCCCGCGGTCAGACTATGAAACTCGAATACGCCGCGATCATTGGTGGCTACGGTTACCGATCCGCCGGCAGAACCGTCGGAGGCTTTCACGTTCGCGGCTTCCAGCGGCTGGCCCTTCTCTGTGGTCACGACGCCCGTGACCCTGCCTGTGGTGCCCTGGGCAAAGAGTCTGCCCGGACTAAGCCATCCCAGGCCAAGCAATAAAATGCAGTTCAGAAACTGTCTTGTTAGATAGTTCATGTTGGTTGGTACGCTCGCGCGTAAGTTGGTTAATAATGTTAGAATAGGTGCCGCAAACCCGGCAAAGGTTAAGGGTTATCCTTGTGCCTGGTGACGACAAACCCGGCCGGTTGTTCGTGTATATCCAGGTTATTCGTGCTCCCAAGCAAACTTAGGATCGTCTCCAGCGAATCCGTCCGCATCAGAGTGCCGGTAAAATTCAACCCTTCCAGCTCCGATGCCCGATAGACGATCTTCTTATGATATTGCTGCGATAACCGTTGGAAAACGGTCTTCAATGGACTGTTGTTGAAAACGAGATCACCCATGCCGCCGGCGCTGTCAACCCGCGACCCACCCCGGGCCGCCGGCTTATTCACCTTCACCATCATCCGGTGGTCATCGTATACCATCTCTTCCCCCGGCGCAAGCACTATGTCTTTCCAACCATGCATCGCCTGCAGGCTCCTGATCACGACCTTCCCGGAGTAAAGCCGCACCGCCACATCCCCCGCCGGCCATCCGCCGGCCCCGATCCCCCCGACCGACCCCGCCCCGGCACCCGCCGGCCGCCCGGCCCCCGCGCCCTTCACCGGCGCCCGCACCTCGAAGGAAGTGCCCAGCACCACCGTCGCCAGTCTCCCCGTTAACACCCGAAAAGGATGCGCCTCATCCCTGGCCACCACAAAATCGGCCTTCCCCGCCAACCGGACATCCCGCCGTAACACCCCGAAGGAATCGGTATAATGTAAAGCGGAATGCGCAAACAACACCACCGACGAGCCGTCAGGCAAGACCAGACGTTGCGGCTGCCCTGACCTGTTGACCCGGTCGATCTCCTGTGTCACCCGGGACGTCATCGCCTCGGAAACTGCAGGATCTGTAACCGCACGGCGCGTCACCGCCATTCGAGGCTGCTGCCCCTCCTGCATTAGCCAGACCAAAATCCCCGTTAGGGCCAGCACGGCCGCAGCCACCGCCGTCCATCTCAAACGGCGTAATCCCCCTTGCGCCCCAGAGCCGGCCATTACCGCACCCACAGGCTTACGCTCCCCCGGGAATAACCTGCCCTTCACTTGTTCCAACGCCATCTCCGGATCGTGATCGCTGACCTCCGCATCACCGGCCGCCTGCCAATCGTCGCCGCCCAGCAAGGACGCAAGTCGCTCGGGGTGCAGCCTTAACCAGGCGGCTACCGCATCGGCCTCCTCCGGCCTGCACTTGCCATCGATGAAGCGTTGTATCAGCTCGTCGGTGATCTCCATGCTAAGTATACGTGGCGAAAAAGGCCTTACCCCGGTCGGTGTGAAGCCACAGACCGAATTTGTCGCAGCGCCTTGGACATATGGTCCTCGACGGTCT
>DASZOW010000668.1:0-3091 GCA_035550615.1 Puia sp. | reverse complement strand
GCCGTCAGTTCCCAGTCCTCGTCTTTTTCGAGGCGATGAAAGAACGAATTGGGAATGCGGATGGAATTGTTGGAGTTCTGGCCGGAGACGGTCTTGTAGGCCTCCCCTTCGTAATCGCTGGGGTATCCGGCAGCGATCAGTGCGCCGACTTTTTTTTCTTCTTCTACCTTCCAGTTGATGAATTCCATGATCTCCGGATGATCCAGGTCGAGGCAGACCATTTTGGCGGCGCGCCGGGTAGTTCCGCCAGATTTGATGGCTCCTGCGGCGCGGTCGCCGATCTTGAGAAAGCTCATCAGCCCGCTGGATGTGCCGCCGCCGCTCAGCTTCTCGCCTTCGCCGCGGATATGTGAAAAATTCGTGCCTACGCCCGAGCCATATTTGAAGATGCGTGCTTCACGTACCCACAGGTCCATGAGACCGCCTTCGTTGACGAGATCGTCTTCCACGCTAAGGATAAAACAGGCATGTGGTTGCGGACGCTCATACGCGGATGTGGATCTTTTGAGCTGTCCATCCGCGGGATCGACATAATAATGTCCCTGCGGTTTGCCGGTAATGCCATAGCTTTCATGCAGTCCCGTGTTGAACCATTGGGGCGAATTGGGGACGCATGCCTGGTCGAGGATGCTATAGACAAGCTCGTCATAAAATATCTGCGCATCTTTTTCGGAAGCAAAATAACCATAGCGCTCTCCCCAGACCCGCCAGCAATTGGCCATCCGGTGGGCAACCTGTTTAACCGAAGTTTCGCGGCCGAAGGAACCATCCGGCTGCGGCACGCCGGCTTTGCGGAAATATTTCTGGGCAAGGATATCGGTGGCGATCTGTGACCATTGGGCGGGAACCTCCACATTGTTCATTTCGAATACGATCTCACCACTCGGGTTTCGGATCACCGAACTGCGATAATCGTAGGCAAACTGGTCATATACATCGATGTCTTCCCGGGTGAAGCGGCGGGAGAATTGCAAGCCCTTCACAGATTGCTTTTTTGTTGCCATAGTCAGTTCCTTAAAATTAGTTAATGAGCGTGTTTGAGTAAATAGTTTTTGCGGCGGGTAGGGAAGTCCAAGTTAGTTTTTGAAGCCGAGATTTCCGCGGATCATGGAATTTTTTGTTGCGCACAATTGTGCATAATTAATTCGTGATTAATGGGGATAACTCGGGGTGTCTTTTAAAATATGCAAGTACAAAGGGACAATAGATTTTTACCAGAAGACCTTTCCCCTTTGCGAATTCGAAACCATAAGCCGCCAGTGCAGTGGCGATCCCCCGGCCGCCTAATTTCTCTGGCACCTCCGTGTGCATGAGCACCAACTTGCCATCGTGATATCTGTATTCCAAAAATGCGGTCTCGCCGTCCATCGTGACTTCAAATTGTTGTCGCTGTTCGTTGTTATTGATCGCAATGGGTTGCATAAGTCAGATATATTGGCTAATTTCGTGAATTAGCTCGTCAAATGAAGCAATTTATTTACGAAACCTTGTTGGCCAAAAAAAGAAAAGGACAGCGGTCTTTGGCCGTATTGATCGATCCGGACAATGTGAATGCTGAGAAGATGGACGAGTTGACGAGTCTGGCCGTCGCCGCAAAAGTGGACTACCTGTTTGTCGGGGGAAGCCTGGTGATTTCCAACCACCTCGACGAAGTAGTACAGCACATACGCAGCAATTGTTCAATCCCTGTTATTCTTTTTCCCGGCACGCCCTCACAGGTATCCAGGTATGCCGACGGACTCTTGTATCTGTCCCTGATCTCGGGTCGCAATCCAGAATTGCTGATCGGCGCGCATGTCATATCTGCTCCTGCGGTGCGCAAGAGCGGGTTGGAGATCATTTCCACCGGTTATATGGTCATCGACGGAGGAGCGCCGACCACCGTTTCCTATATCAGCAATGCCAGCCCGATCCCGGCCGATAAGAACGAGATCGCGCTTTGCACCGCGATGGCCGGAGAGATGCTCGGGATGAAGCTGATCTATATGGATGCCGGAAGCGGCGCGCGTCACGCCATCCGCGAAGAAATGATCGCCTGTGTCGCCCAGCATATCGGCATCCCGCTGGTGGTAGGAGGTGGCATCCGTGACCCCGAAAAGGCCTATCGCAACTGCAAAGCCGGAGCAGACCTCATCGTCGTTGGCAATGCCATAGAAAAAGATCCCGCCCTTATCCGGGAAATGGCCGCCGCCGTCCACTCTGTTCCGGTTCGGGAAGCTTAAACCTCAAGCAATTAATAACCAATTTATTATGCTGCGTTCCAGGGGGAGTGTTTTAAGGCAAGGTTAAAAAAATAAATTAGGTGTGGAAAGCAGTATTTTTATATAACTTTGCGCTGCAAAAGCTTTTACAACAATTTCATCTTCCATTGAAATGAAAAAAAACTCACATATATCACGTCTTGTGGTATTGCACGCCTTCAATCAGCGTGGGTTTTTTGCTGCGCTCCTGTGCTCAGTTTTTTCCGGTCGCCCGATCCCCGTGGCGATAAGTATGCATACAACGCCGGTACGACGTTGATACATCTCTACCATGCAGACGACTGCTCTCATGACCGCGGTCATGGCGACGCTATCTTCCAGTCCTGCCGTTTCTCTTTTTCATTTTTGCGTTGAAGGAATTCACCATTAAGAACATGGAACAACAACATCAACAGTTTAAGATACTTATTGCCGACAAGTCCCACCAGGATTTTGCTCAGATCATAGTTAACGAAATGGAATCATCGGCCAAAGCCCGTGGTACCGGTATAGCCAAACGCAGTCCGGAGTATATCAAAGAGAAGATGCAGCAGGGGAAGGCCGTCATCGCTTTTACCGAGGACGGGATCTGGGCCGGCTTTTGCTATATCGAGACCTGGAGCCATGGGGAATACGTGGCGAATTCGGGGCTTATCGTATCTCCTCCTTTCCGGAAAAGCGGGCTGGCCAAGCAGATCAAGAAAAAGATCTTCGAATTGAGCAGGAAAACCTACCCGGAAGCCAAGATCTTCGGTCTGACCACCGGTCTGGCCGTGATGAAGATCAACTCCGAGCTGGGTTACGAGCCGGTGACCTATTCCGAGCTGACCCAGGATGATGCCTTCTGGGCC
>DASZOW010000667.1:0-3794 GCA_035550615.1 Puia sp. | reverse complement strand
ATGGCGGAGGTGCTGGCCAAGCAGGGAATGCGGGAAAAAGCCCGTGCCGTTTATGAGAAATTAAGTTTGCTCAATCCCGATAAAAGGGCTTATTTTGCAGCGAAAATTGAACAATTAAACATTCGGTAACATGATATTTTTTGTGATCCTGATTATCCTTGCCTGTGCTATTCTAGGTTTGATCATCCTGGTGCAGAACCCCAAGGGGGGTGGATTGGCAGGGAATGTGGGTGGATTCAGCAACCAGCTGATGGGTGTTAAGCAGACGACGGACGTGCTGGAAAAAGGAACCTGGGTGTTTGCCGTGGTGGTAGCCCTGCTTTGTTTCTTCTCCACCGTTTTCGTTCCCCGCGCCGGCGCCGGCAGTGACCGGGTGATCGAGAAGGTGAATGCAACGGCTCCCATGCAGCAGGCTCCTATGCAGCAGGTTCCTGCAGGCTCGCTTCCTGCAGCGCCCGCACAACCGACCAAGTAGAAAAAAAACGGATCATCGATCCACTAAAATAAGGCGGCCATCTCAGCGTTTTTGTTCCTGGGACGGCCGCTTTTCTACGTAAGCCGCCTTTGGCGGTTCGTCCGTTAGGACAGACGTCAGGCCCCCAATATCACCAATCGAATTACCTATGAAGAAATTCATCTTAGGCGCTGTCCTCGTCCTGCTTGTCCTGGCCATTTTTGCCGCCTGGCGGCTGCTGGGTCCCGCTACTGCTTTCAGCGGGGACAATTATATGCTCTATATCCGCACCGGCATGACGTATGAGCAGGTGTTGAACCTGATGGAGAAAGATACGGTCCTGAAAAGTCCGGCGTTTTTCAAACTTGTCGCCCGCAGAATGCATTACCCGGAAAGTGTCCGCGCCGGCAAATACGAGATCCGGAAGGATATGAACCTGCTGAGCATCGTACGGATGCTGCATAATGGCAGGCAGATACCTGTCAAGATCGTGATCACCAAGTTCCGGACCCCGGAAAAGTTCGCAGGAGCCGTTGGAAAAAAGCTCGAATGCGATTCGGATGCCATCGCCAATTTTATCCATAATCCCGACTCCATGCGGCAGTTCGGCGTCGACTCGAGCACCTTTCTGGCGATCGTCATGCCCAATACGTATACCTATTTCTGGAATACTACCGCGTCGGGACTGTTCCGAAAGATGTATAACCGCTACAAGGTCTGGTGGACACCTGCGCGGGTCCAGGCGGCGCAGGCCAGAGGCCTCACCCCGGTGACGGCGACGATCCTGGCTTCTATTGTAGAAGAAGAGACCAATGCCCAGGCCGACAAAGGGAAGATCGCCAGCGTTTATCTGAACCGGATGGCCAGGAGGATGAAACTGGCCGCCGATCCGACGATCAAATACGCCATGCGGGAGTTCGAGCTCAAACGCATATACGACCAGTACCTGAAGATCGAATCGCCGTATAACACCTATACCCATGAAGGCCTTCCACCCGGGCCCATCTGTACGCCTTCAGAAGCGACCCTGGAAGCGGTGCTGGCCTCGCCGACCACCGATTATCTCTATTTCGTAGCCAAAGCCGATTTCTCCGGTTATTCCAATTTTGCCGCTACCTATAAGGAACATGTCGAGAACGCCAAGGCTTATCGCGAGGCCCTCGACAAACAACAAGCGATCCGGGAAAAGGCCTCTCCCCTCAAGAAGTGAACCAAGGGATATGATCAAATTAGAACGAAAAGTATACGAAAGCGCTCTTTTCCGTTTCCTGGTAGCCAAAAGTAAAAAGATCATTTTACCGGGTTTCCAGGGCGTGCCACTCTTCGAGGTGATCAGCTTTTTCTCCAACCAGGTAAAAAAAGTCGGGCTTAACGATCGGGCACGATCCATTGCCTTCAGCTTTCTGACGGCGATTCCCGCGGCTATGATCTTCATCTGTACGCTCATTCCCTATCTGCCGGTGTCGCACCAGATCGAACGCCAGCTGCTGTTGCTGACCAAAGACATTACTCCTAATCAGAATACCTATCTCCTGGTGAGCCAATTCCTGAAGGACTTCCTGGAAAAACCGCGGGCCGGTCTGCTGTCCTTTGGTTTCGTGCTGGCGCTGTTCTACTCCTCCAATGCGATGCTGGGCATTATGCGGTCCTTTAACAAATCGCTGATCTATAACAGGAGGCGGAATGCGATTCAGGCCCGCTGGATGGCCATCAAGCTCACGACGCTGGTCCTCGTCATCGTCGTAGGGTCGGTGACGATCCTCGTGACGCAGGCCGAGCTGCTCCGGAGCCTTTTTAAATGGATGCATCTGCGGCGCAATGACCAGACGGCCCGTTTCCTTTTCCGTACCCTTCGATGGGTAGTAATCATCCCGCTCTTTTACTTTGCCATTGCCTGTATCTACAAATATGGTCCGGCGGTACAAAAACGCTGGAAGCTGTTCTCTGTCGGCACCTTTCTGGCGACGCTGCTGACTATCGCCATCACGCTGGCCTTCTCCTATTGGGTCAACCGGTTCGGCAATTATAACAAAGTTTATGGTTCCATCGGCACCGTCATGATCCTCATGCTGTTGGTCTATTTCAATTCGCTGGTGCTGCTGATCGGCTATGAGCTGAATGTCAGCATCCATCACCTAAAGGTCATGAATGGCGAAAAGAGCTAACTTTGTGTGATAAAATCCCGGATTATGAAGAAGCTGTTCACCCTGCTGGTTTTCGCGCCCGCACTGGGCTTTCTTTCTGTATCCACCGGCCCCGGCGGTCTGCCGATCGGGGCGATGCTTCCCAAAGCGGATCTCCACATCAAGGATGTCTCCGGTAAGGAGATCAGCCTCGGCCAGGCCAGGGGTTCCAATGGTCTGCTTGTCATGTTCTCCTGCAATACGTGTCCGTATGTGATCCACAACCAAGGCCGCACCAAAGAGGTCTGCGGCTATGCCGCCAACCGGCAGATCGGGGTCGTCCTGCTGAATGCGAATGAGGGTGACCGTAATGGCGGCAACTCTTTCGAGGAAATGCAGGCGTATGCGAGGTCGCAGGGATATAGCTGGTACTATGCGCTGGATGATAAAAGCGTACTCGCCGATGCCTTTGGCGCCAGCAGGACGCCGGAATGCTTTTTGTTCGACAAGAACGGCAAGCTGGTATATCATGGAGCCATCGATGACAGCCCCGGCGATCCCAACCAGGTAAAGCGTCATCATCTCCAGATGGCTATCGACGAAATGCTCGCAGGCAAAGAGATATCGGTCAAGGAGACCCGCTCGGTGGGTTGTTCGATCAACCGGGGCGCTTAGCGGATTTCGGATCCGCCGGCCGCGGGCGGAGCCAACATCTCGTTTATCTCCAGATCCACCTGAGGCTCGGTCAGCTGACGGTCGAAAAACCTGCGGTAATGTGTCTTATTGTTGATAAAAAGCGAGCAAGGGATGCCGCCGCTCCACCGGGGATCGACCTTTGGGCAAAAGTAATCGGCATCGGTTTCGTCCAGCCAAAGGATACGCGAGGTGAACCCGCGGTCGCGGGCGGTGGCGGCAATCTTTGCAGGATAGTAATCCGGCAGGTCGAGGCTCACGAGGATCAGCTCTACCTGCTGATCATGATAGCGGGCAACGGCCGTTTGAAAATAAGGGATCTCCTTGCAGCAGGGCACGCAAAACGTGGCCCAGAAATTTATGATCAGCGGATGGTCGCTTTCAGCGATCGTCTTTTCGAGATCCGTGATCTTGATCCTTTTTATGTTTTGCGCCAGGCTGGCGCCTACTGTGGCCAGCAGCAATATGGTAAATAGCAGCTTCATCGTTCAGTCATTTGTCGAGCTCAGCTGTCCCCTGCTCCA
>DASZOW010000666.1:0-16679 GCA_035550615.1 Puia sp. | reverse complement strand
AACAAGAAGAAAAGTTCAGATTCATCGAAGAAGGGGAGGGTGAGCCGCTTTTATTACTACATGGTTTGTTCGGAGCGCTGAGTAATTTTGCCGGCCAGATCGAGACCTTCCGCCATACCCACAAGGTGATCGTACCTATATTGCCCTTGCTGGACCTGGATCTATTGCATACCACGGTAGGCGGGCTGGAAAAATTCCTGCATAGGTTCATTGAAAACCGCGATTACAAGAATATCAACCTTTTGGGTAACTCCCTTGGCGGCCATGTCGGCCTGATGTATGTCCTGCGGCATCCGGAACGGATCAAATCCCTGACCCTTACCGGCAGCTCGGGGCTATTTGAAAGCGGCATGGGCGATACCTACCCCAAAAGAGGCGACTATGAATATATCCGCAAAAAAACAGAATTGACCTTCTATGATCCAAAGATGGCCACCAAGGAGCTTGTCGATGAGCTATACGAAACCGTGAATGTCCGGATCAAGGCCGTCAAGATCATCGCCCTTGCAAAAAGCGCCATCCGCAATAACCTGGGCGAAGAGGTCAGCCAGATCAAACAACCTACTCTGCTGATCTGGGGCAATAACGACGCGATCACGCCGCCTTTCGTCGGCCAGGAATTCCATAAGCTGATCCCGAACAGCGAACTGCATTTTATCGACAAATGCGGTCACGCCCCAATGATGGAACGGCCGGAAGAATTCAATACTATTTTGCTTAAATTTTTGCGAAAATTGAACGAGCCGGCAGCGGTAGCCTGATTTTTTTCGTCTTATCTTTAAGCAGGCATCTTGTCTGCAAACACATATATAAATCGTCTTTTGCTAAACAAAGAGATCATATCTGCCGCTATACCATCACTACACCTGAGCGATCCCGTTTCACAGGCGCTGGATCTGATGGCGGACTTTCATGTGACACATCTGCCGGTGGTCGTCGAAGACAAGCTGGCAGGTCTCGTAAGCGAGGACGATCTGCTCAACGTGGAGAATGACGACGTCCTGCTGGCCCAATTGCAGGCAAGCTTTTCCCGGATTGCCGCACACGCCGACGCCTTTTTCTATGAAGCCGTACAGCTCGTAAATGAGAACGGCCTCACGCTCATACCCGTGATCTCCCGCGAATCGGAATACGCCGGAGCCATCATCGCCACAGATCTGCTGAAATATCTCGGTCGCGTCAGCGGCGTCAACGATCTCGGCGGCATCATCGTACTGGAAATGGAAAAGGTGAGCTTCTCCTTTACCGAGATCAGCAAGCTGGTCGAGACCAACGATGCCCAGATCATCCAGCTCAACACCTATACCGATGCCGTCTCAGGCAACTTTTATATTACCTTGCGGATCAATAAGGCCGAGATCTCGGATATCGTGTCTACCTTCCAACGGTACGAATACCAGGTCAAATATTACTTCGGCGAAGAATTGTACGAAAACGAATTGCGTAACAATTACGACCACCTGATGAACTATCTCAACATCTGATGCGCGACCGCCGGAAATACGCGGGTCTGTGCTTTTTTCTTTTTCTTTTTCTCGACGCGTTTGCTCAAAAGAATGTCATCGATTCGGTCCCGGGACCCAGGTATATAGTCGGCCATATCTTCATCACGGGAAATAAGATCACCAGGTCGTATATCGTCCTCCGCGAACTCTCCTTTCGAAGCGGTGACACCCTTACCCTCGAAGATCTGGTCCGGGCTATGCGGGCGGCGCACGACCGGCTGATCAATACCCATCTTTTCAACGAGGTCGTCCTCTATGTCAAAAATTTTCGGGGTTATGTTGCAGATATTGGAATAGACGTCAGGGAACGCTGGTATATCTTTCCCCTGCCCTATATAAAACCGGTAGACCGCAACTTCACCGCCTGGGCCCAGCGACAGTATAGTCTAAACCGGCTCAACTACGGGGTCAAATTTGCCGATTACAATTTCTCCGGCCGCGACGATAATCTTACCGCCTGGCTGATCACCGGGTATGCCCGGCAGTTCGAGCTATACTACAATCTCCGGAATGCCGACCGGTCCCAACGGCATGGGTTTGGTTTCGGCTTCAACTATGCCGCACTCAAAGAGCTGGACGTCCTGACCCGCGCCAATACCCAGGGCTTCATCAACTCGGATACTATCGCCTATGCCGGCCGGTACCTTAGCAAGTCCCTTTCCTTCTCGGCCCGCTACTTCTACCGGCCCAGGCTCAAGATACGGCATACCTTTAATTTCAATATTTCATCCGTAACCATCGACAGCGCCGTTACGGTCTGGGATCCCCATTATTTAAACAACGGCAAGCGCAATATCGTCTATCCGGAGTGGATATACACCCTCAATTACACGGATGTGGATTATGTCTCCTATCCGCTCAACGGCATCATTTTCGAAACCGCCCTCACTCGCCGGGGCGTCGACGCCGATATGAATATGTGGCAGCTCTCTACCCGCCTCACCCGGAGCTGGCCACTGGCCTATAAGCTGTGGTTCGGTTTTCAAAATATCAATGTGCTCAAGTGGCCGCTCACCCAGCCTTTCTATAACCAGGGGCTAATAGGTTACGCCGACGTCTATCTCCGGGGTCTCGACCGTTATGTCGTCGACGGTACGGCGGGCAGTGTTCTCCGTAATACCTTTTTCCGCGAACTTTTTAATTTCAATATCCCGTTTACCCGCAGCGCCTCGCATGACCATATCCCCATCCGCATCTATGCCACGGCTTTCTCGGATTACGGCTATGCCTATAATCGCGATTTCAAGGATAATTCCCTGGTCAACCGGATGTTATACACGGGCGGGTTCGGCATCGACATCGTCACGTTCTATGATCTGAGCTTTAAGCTGGATTATAGCTTTAACCAATTAGGACAAAACGGACTATTTTTACATATCCGTAATGATTTTTAAGGACTGACATGAAAGTAGCCATCTATAGCCGAGTGATCGAATACGAACAGCAGAACAATGTACAACGTCTCTTCGACGAGTTGATCCGCCAGCATCTTCAGCCGGTGATCCATCAACCATTCCTCGAGAAAATCGGATCGGCCTTTGTCCTTCCGTCCGACATCGGCAGCTTTCGCGAATCCTCCGATCTCGACGAATCCGTCGAATTCCTCATCTCGCTGGGCGGAGATGGCACATTGCTTGATACAGTATCGCTTGTGCGGGACAAGAACATCCCGGTATTGGGGATAAACTTCGGCCGGCTGGGCTTCCTCGCCAGTATAGGTAAGGAAGAGCTGACGTCGGCCGTCACGGCGCTGGCCAACAGAACTTTTGTGGTGGATAAACGGTCGCTCATCCATCTGGATGCCAATCTGCCTTTGTTCGGAGATGTACCCTATGGGCTCAATGAGTTCGCGATCCATAAAACAGATACCTCTCCGATGATCAAGATCCATACGTATCTCAATGGAGAATTCCTGAATACGTATTGGGCGGATGGGCTGATCGTGGCTACGCCCACTGGCTCTACGGGCTATTCGCTTAGCTGCGGCGGTCCTGTGGTCTTTCCCGACTCGGCGAGCTTCGTCATCACCCCTATAGCTCCCCATAACCTGAATGTCCGGCCGATAGTCGTACCGGACAATAATATCATCTCTTTTGAGGTGGAAGGCCGTGCGGAGAATTTTATCTGCGTATTGGACTCGAGAAAAGAGATCGTTGACAAACAAGCACAGCTGGCCGTACGCAATGAATCTTTTACGCTCAGCCTCATCCGGTTAAACGAAAACAATTTCCTGCAGACGCTTCGCG
Organism: Puia sp.; assembly: GCA_035550615.1. Taxonomy (GTDB): domain Bacteria; phylum Bacteroidota; class Bacteroidia; order Chitinophagales; family Chitinophagaceae; genus Puia. Next base: position 12,928 of record DASZOW010000666.1, on the reverse strand, counting down.
GCAAACTGTCCTGGGGATTGGATACCCGGAATTAAAGAGTACACGCCGGCCGGCCGGCTTTATAAACTTTTAACATTTCAAGCAAACGAAACTACCGGCTGGATACGTTTTTTAAGATTTACCGTTATATGAAGAAGCTACTATTCGGCGCCCTGATCCTCTGCATCGGTTTTCGGGCTTCGGCACAGGAGGAGGCAATTGTTCAGGAAGGGGAGTTCGGCTTTTCAGTTGGAGCAGCTCAATATTTCGGCGATCTGAATCCCAATCCGAGATTCAATACCCCTAATCTTGCCGCGAGCGCGTTCTTTAGAAAGAATTTCGGCGGTTATGTAGCGCTCCGGATAGCAGCCTCATATGCGTTCCTGGCGTATTCGGATAGACATAACACCGATAACGAGTTCATGTACCGCCGCAATCTGAGTTTCAACTCCAATGTCTGGGAAGGCGCCATCCAGGGCGATTTCAACTTCTTTAAATATATCCCCGGCAGTAATTTTCATCGCTTTACTCCATATATTACGTTCGGCATAGGCGTATTCAACTATAATCCTTATACATATTATCAGGGGCAGAAAATCTATCTCCGTCAATTGGGAACCGAAGGGCAGGGTTCGGCCGCCTACCCCGACAGAAAATCCTATGGGAGCATGGCCGTATGCTTCCCGCTGGGCGTAGGCGTCAAATACAGTCTTAATAGAAAGGTGAACATCGGCTTCGAGGTCCTCTACCGGTTTACGACCACCGATTATCTCGACGACGTCAGCAAGACCTACGCTCCCAATGCCCAGCCCCAATACCTTCCCGATGGTCAGCCTACCCTATGGTATGCTCTCCAGGACCGCTCTTATGAAACGGGTGAGCCCATCGGCATCCAGGGCCGGCAGCGCGGCTATTCGAACCAAAAGGACAGCTATCTTACGGCCCAGTTTACCGTTTCCTTTAACCTGTTCTCCTATAAATGCCCCAGCGCAAACTAGCTAAGAGCGCGTCAAGCCATTGAAATAACCTATCTTTGTGCCCCTTAATGGGTGCGTCCAAAGAAAATATTGATCTGAAAAGGCTGCCCCGCCATATTGCCATCATTATGGACGGCAACGGCCGGTGGGCTCAGGAAAAAGGGCAGGATAGACTTTTTGGCCATTTTCATGGAGTGGAAAGTGTGCGGGATATCGTAGAAGGATGTGCGGAGCTGGGAGTTGGCTATCTGACACTTTATGCGTTTTCCACAGAGAACTGGGACCGCCCGGCCTATGAGGTCACCGGTCTCATGGAGCTGCTGGTCGACACGATCCGCAAAGAGGTCGAGACGCTGAATAAAAATAATATCCGGCTCCACGTTATCGGCGATATGAAGATGCTGCCGGAATATGCACGGGCAGAACTCACCGAAGCGCTGGACCTGACGGCCGCCAATACCGGCCTCAACCTGGTCATGGCCCTCAGCTACAGCAGCCGGTGGGAGCTCACCGAAGCCGTCCGGAACCTGGCCCGCGATGTCCGGGATGACAAACTGGACCCAGCCGCTATCACCCAGGATACCCTGCAGCAATACCTGTCTACCCGGGATTTTCCCGATCCCGAACTCATGATCCGAACCAGTGGAGAATATCGTATTAGTAATTTCCTGTTATATCAACTCGCTTATGCCGAATTGTACTTCACCAATGTTCGCTGGCCCGATTTCCGTAAGAAGGACCTCTACGAAGCCATATTGGATTTTCAGGGAAGAGAAAGAAGATTTGGCAAGACGAGTGCTCAGATTCAACAAGATTTGATGCCTGGGGACTCCACTTTTTAACAAACACTTTGTATAAATCACCTTAATTTCACGGCCCAAAGCCGCCGGAGTCGGCAAAATTGGAAGGATAGAAATTGGCCAGGCCGCCGCAGCGGCGAAAGCCCGAAGGGCAGAAATTAGCGTATTTGCCGGAAATCCGCTAATATCTTTAACAAAAAAGCGCGTTTCCGGCGCATTTAAAAAACCGACTGGATGCAACGAAGATCGCTGTTTTGTGTTTTTTTATTGACCACTTGCTGCTTACTGTACACACTCGCTGCCCAAAGTCAGGTGACCGATTCTACAAAAAAAGCATCCGATACTACCACGCATCCTGCCGATAGCCTTACCGCCACTACCGACACCTCACACCCCGTTTCCGTTGATCCTGAACTGCTTGCCCTCTCCAATCAAAAAAACCCTCCCCGCGAATATACCATCGCCGGTATCAAGATCTCCGGCACAAAATATCTCGACGAATCCCTCCTGACCTCCATCTCCGGCCTCACCGTGGGTGATAAAGTCACCATTCCCGGCGGCGACAACTTTAGCAAGGCGATCCAAAACCTCTGGAAACAAAGACTCTTTGCCAATGTCGCCATCTATTTCACCAAGCTGGTCGGCAATAGCGTATACGTCGAGATCGATGTCACGGAAAGACCCCGTCTCGGCAACTTCTATTTCAAAGGCGCCGGCGTCAAAAAAGGCGATGCCGACGATCTGACGACCAAGACCGGGCTGATCAAAGGCCGCGTGATCACGGAGGACATGAAACGCTCCGCCACCCAGGCTATCAAGAAATTCTACGCAGACAAAGGCTACCAGGACGCCAGGGTCCGGACTACCGAGGTCCGGGACCCCATGGTTCAGAACTCCGAGATCCTCACCTTTTATATCGACAAAGGCCCGAAAGTCCATATCTACCAGATCGACTTCTTCGGCAACGAAGCTATCCGCGAAGCCAAACTGAAACATCAGCTCAAAGATACCAAGGAGACCAGCCGGCTGACCCTGTATCCGCCTTCGAACATGACGCCCTACGGACCCCACGACTCCATAACACTCCGGCAATATCTCAGTAACTGGGGTTTCCTGTCCTACCATGCCACCAAGGATTTCCTCGACCCCTATTTCCGGTTCAAGCTGTTCAGCTCATCGAAATTCAACGCCTCCAAATTCGAAGATGATAAACAAAAGGTCATCAACTATTATAACTCCCAGGGCTACCGCGACGCCAATATCGTAGACAGCAAGACCTATATGGACACGACCCATCGCGACCGCGGTCAGATGGATATCGCCATCAAGGTCGACGAAGGCCACAAATATTATTTCGGCAACATCACCTGGAAAGGGAATACAAAATACTCCGACTCGGTCCTCAACCTGATCATGGGTATCCATAAAGGCGATGTCTATGACCTGGACATCCTCAACAAAAAGCTCGGCAAACAAATGTCTCCCGAAGGCGGCGATATCAGCGGGCTCTATATGGACGACGGCTATCTGTTCTTCCATGTGGACCCCGTGGAAACGGCCGTATATAACGATACCATCGATTTCGAGATCCGGATGGTAGAAGGCCCCCAGGCGACTATCAAGAATGTCACCATCTCCGGCAACGATAAGACCAAAGAATACGTCATCCGCCGCGAACTGTTCACTGTCCCCGGCGATAAATTCAGCCGTTCGGATATCATCCGGACGACACGTCAGATCGCGAACCTGGGTTTCTTCAACCAGGAAAAGATCAATCCCGGCATCAACCCGAACCAGGAGGATGGAACAGTGGATATCAACTGGACCGTGGAAGAGAAATCCGGTAACCAGCTGGAACTTTCCGCCGGCTGGGGTGGCGGTATCGGCCTCACCGGTACGGTAGGGATCACCTTTGCCAACTTCTCTATCGGCAATATCTTCCACAAAGATGCCTGGCAGCCTCTGCCGGAAGGCGACGGTCAAAAGCTCAGCCTCCGTATCCAATCCAACGGTAAGGCCTACCAGTCCTATAACTTCTCCTTCACCGAGCCCTGGCTTGGCGGCAAGAAAAGAAACTCGCTGACGGTGAGCCTCTATCGCAGCGTATTCCGCACAGGCGGTTATAATTTCCGAACCAACACATATTCCTTCAGCGACAGTAACTCGCTCAAGAACTTCGGCGTCACCGTCGCCCTGGGCAAACAGCTCAAATGGCCCGATGACTTCTTTACGCTGACATACTCGCTGAACTATACCCAGTATGACCTAAACAACTATGCGCTGTTCACGCAGGATTTCCGGAACGGCCGGTCTACGAACTTCAGCTTCAAGATAGCCCTCAGCCGGTATAACCTCGACCAGCCGATCTACCCACGCACCGGTTCCAGCCAGTTGCTGAGCGTGCAATTCACGCCGCCCTATTCGGCGATCGACAAGGGCATCACCCAGGCGGATAGCTATCGGCTGCCGGAATATCATAAGTGGCGATTTACGAGCGACTGGTATCTGCCCATCGGCGAAGCCATGGGCTCCGACAAGAGCCGGCAATTCGTGCTCAAGGTCTCGGCCAAATATGGTTTCATGGGCCGCTACAACGGCAGCCTGCTATTCTCGCCCTTTGAGCGTTTCCAGCTGGGCGATGCCGGTCTGACCAACAACTTCGGTCTGCTGGGTTACGACATCATCTCGCAACGCGGTTATCCGGTGTATGAGAGCTCCGACCCCAAGGTCAATCCAGATCAGCAACAGGCTTCCAACTTCTTCACGATCTTCAATAAGTATACGCTTGAATTGAGATATCCTTTTACGACCAACCCCAGCAGCACGATCTACGGTCTGACCTTCTTCGAGGCAGCAAACGGCTGGTATGATTATAAAACTTACAATCCCTTTCAGCTCCGCAGAAGCGTAGGCCTCGGGATGCGGTTCTTCCTGCCGATGTTCGGCCTGCTCGGCTTCGACTACGGTATCGGTCTCGATCGCATTCAGAATGGTTCTTTGCGCGATGCGACACGGTTTACGTTCATGCTGGGATACGAACCGGATTAATATAGAGATGCCCGGGCATCTCAAAATTCGATAACTTTCATGTCTTAAATCAGACAGACCATGAAGAACATACTCCTTACTATCAGCTGTGCCCTCGCCCTCGTTCTCTCCACCCAGGCACAGGAACGCTATGCTGTTGTTGACACCAAATACATCCTGGACAAGATGCCGGAGTATAAGGAAGCCCAAAAAAAGCTGGATGCCACGAGCATGCAATGGCAAAAAGAGATCGATGCCAAGCAAGCCGCACTCGACAAAATGTATAAGGACTATGATGCTGAACAGGTTATGTTGAGCGATACGCTGAAAAAGAAACGCGAGGACCAACTCTTCAACATGGAAAAGGACGTCCGCGATCTGCAACGGAAGCGGTTTGGCTACGAAGGGGACCTGTTCAAGCTTCGGCAGGAATTGGTAAAACCCATACAGGACAAGGTTTACAACGCGATTCAACAACTCGCCGTTAACAGAATGTATGAGCTAATTTTGGATAAAAGTGAGGGAATTACAGTTATATTTGCCGACCCAAAACTAGACAAGAGCGACGATGTATTGCGGGCCCTTGGTATTAAATAAAACAACTATATAATTCATCCACAAAAAAATGAAAAAGATTCTCACTATCGTAGCAGTGGTTATGAGCCTGATGCTGGCGGGTAATTCGACAATGGCCCAGGGAACAGGCAAGATAGGCTACATCAGCCTGCAGGAGCTCATCCCCTCGATGCCTGAATACAAGAAGGCCGACACTTCGCTCAACGATTATCAAAATGCGTTGGGTCAGAATTTCGAAGACATGAAACGCGAGTACTACGAAAAGGACAGCTCGCTGAATTCCAAAGACACATTGAAGCTCACGAAAGCACAACTCGAGATAAAGAGAAGGGAAGTAAGTGAACTGCTGGTGAAATTACAAGGCTGGCAGCAGCAGGCTCAGCAATTGTATCAGCAAAAACAACAGGAGCTGATCGCGCCCATCCAGAAAAAGGCCGTCGACGCCGTAAACCAGGTAGCCAAAGAGAACGGGTTTAGCTATGTGCTGACTAAGGAAGCGCTGCTGGTTTCACCGCCCGCGGAAGACATTTTACCCCTGGTCAAGAAGAAGCTCGGTCTCAAGTAAGCATTGTAACAACCCCGACCAAAAAGAATTGACGCCAGGGCCATATCCCTGGCGTTTTCGTGTTCACAAAGCGGCTGACTATGACACATCAACCCATCGGCGTATTCGACTCCGGCTACGGCGGTCTTACCGTCTTAAAAGAACTGGTAGGACGGCTGCCGCAATACGATTATATCTATCTGGGCGATAACGCCAGGGCTCCGTATGGAAACCGCTCCTTTGAGACGGTATATCAATATACCTTGCAGTGCGTACGATGGCTCTTTGATCAGGGTTGTCCCCTGGTGATCCTGGCTTGCAATACGGCTTCCGCCAAAGCCCTGCGCACTATTCAGCAGCTGGATCTTCCGCGGATCGCACCCGACCGTCGTGTCCTCGGCGTCATCCGGCCTACCACGGAGGTCGTAGGCAACTACACGGAAACAAATCACGTAGGAATATTAGCGACCAGCGGCACGGTGCTGTCCGAGTCCTATCCTATCGAGATCGAAAAATTCTATCCCGGTATTCAGGTCTATCAGCAAGCCTGCCCCTTATGGGTCCCGCTGATAGAAAATAACGAGCATAATAAACCCGGCGCCGATTATTTTGTCCGAACATACACGCAGCAGCTATTGGCGCAATCTCCTGAGATCGATACCGTACTGCTGGCCTGTACCCACTATCCTCTGCTCGGGGATAAGATCACCGCCCAGCTGCCGCCGGGAAGCCGGCTGATCTCCCAGGGCGAGATCGTAGCCAATAGTTTGGCGGACTATTTGCATCGTCATCCGGAGATGGAAATCCGGTGCTCTAAAGGCGGCCGGACCAGCTTCTTTACCACGGATTCCGCCGAGGATTTCGACAGCCACGCCAGCATTTTCTATGGTAAAGACCTCCGGTCCACGCATGTGTTATTAACGCTTTGATGAAACGAAACATCCAGTTATGAAGAAATTGCTCATGTATATAGCCCTGTTCCTCGGCGCATGGGGTATCTTTTCCTGCAGAAAGGAAACCAGCATCGAGAACGGCGCCGGCCAGACGGCCAATTTCACTGCGCTGGTCAACGGGGTTCGCTGGTCGGCTTCGGCCACCGAAGAAGGGGCTACTATTCTGCAAGGCATGATCAATATAACCGGTATCAGCGCCGACAGCCAGGAGATCACAATCACCCTCACCGACACCTCGGTGGGCGCCTACACGCTGAACCCGGCAACGACGTCGCTGGCAGCTTATGGCAGCATCGACTCATCCAGCCAGTCTGTGTTTTCTACCGCGCAAGGCGCCGATTCGACCCAGGCCGGTGGCCAGGTTACGGTAACCGACATCGATAAGATCAACAAAACGATCTCCGGCACCTTTGCCTTCAAAGTATACCGCAGCTCGGACGGTCAGCAACGAACCATCACATCCGGTGTCTTTAACCAGATACCCTATACGGCTAGCCTGCCTTCGAGCAGCCCCGGCGACACGCTGACGGCAACGATCGACACTACCGCCTTTACAGCGCAAAGCATCCAGGCGACATCGCTGGATGGCCAGCTTACGATCGTCGGCTCTCTGTCTAATGGAAACCAATCCATTGCGCTTATCATGCCCAGCTATGTCGGTCCGGGTACCTACCCCATGACGCCCACCGGTGGCAGCCCGACCTATATGGCCGTCTATGACGAGATCGTCAACGGTAGCAGTACCGCCGACCCGGCGTCTTCCGGAACGATCACGATCCTGCAGAACAATACGTCGGCCAGCAGGCTCAGAGGCACCTTTCAGTTCAACACTACCGACCTGCCGCCGCATCCCAGTCACGCCATGACCAACGGATTCTTTTCCGTCTATTATGGCCAATAAACTGGTTTTTGTCAGTTTTTTTCATACTTTTGCGGTCCCTTTCACCGGCCACGGGGATGGTGCCTCGTAGTCATGAACAGCTAAGCCGCGGGAGCGGCTGTCCGCAAGGACATTGATTTACGGACAATAAAAAAAATTATTCATGAAACGTACATTTCAACCTCACAGACGGCGTCGCAAGACGGTCCATGGATTCCGCAAGCGGATGCAGACCGCCAATGGCCGCAAAGTGCTGGCCTCTCGCCGGGCAAAGGGGCGTCACAAGCTGACGATTTCCGACGAATCCAAGCTGAAATAGACTGGCTTAGTCCAACCTAAGCCGATGGACTTCAACAGCGAATTCACGCACATATAATTAAACCTGTTCGACGCAGGCGTTAGATTTTTGAATAGCTTCGGGGTAGCCCGGAGCTATTTTTGTAATGTGTATGATGCCGTCGATCCACGGACAGATAACAATGCCACAACGAAATACCTTAAAGAAGGCCGAAAGGCTCAAGAGCCGCAAACGGATCGATCTCCTTTTCAAAAAAGGAAAAAGCTTTTCCGTTTTCCCTTATAAGGTATTCTATCTGGTCACAACCGCAGGCCCGAGCGAGGCCACCGGCCAGGGCGCCACCGCCCCGAATCCCTCCGCCGATACACCCGCATCTTCCTCCGGCCGCATCAGCCCGGCGTCCCTTTCCTCAGGACATGGACCCCTACCCCCGGCGTCCCTCCAAACCGGTTTTGCCGTCAGCAGCCGGCATTTCAAAAAAGCCGTAGACCGCAACCGCATCAAACGGCTGGGCCGTGAAGCCTGGCGCCTGCAGAAACATCCCCTTGACGATGTTCTCGGGAAAAAAGGGCTTCGGATGGAGCTTTTCTTTGTTTTTATCGGCAAAGACCTCCCGGATTATCCCATGATAACCGCCAGGATCGGCGTAATTTTGCAGAAATTAATCAAGGAGAACGCATGAGCAGGATATTAAAAATCTTGAGCCTGCCCCTGATAGCGCTGATCAAGATCTATCAATGGGTCATCTCTCCGGCCATCGGACCGCGATGCCGGTTTACCCCCAGCTGCTCCCATTATGCCGTAGAAGCCTTGAAAAAACATGGATTGTTTCGCGGTCTCTGGCTCAGCATCCGTCGCATAGCCCGTTGCCACCCCTGGGGCGGCCATGGGATCGACCCGGTGCCCTGATTTTATTTCTTCGTGTCGGGAACAGTGTCGATGCTGCTGCTGGTCATTTTTTGGAGATTCGCAATGATCTCGCGCATTTCCTTCATGCTATAGAACTTGTAGATGGCGGGCACCGATCCGGCATCGAATCCCCCGGGGATGGTAGTAAAGGGGCCGAATACCTTGGCTTTCGTCTCGTCCGTAAGCTTGTGGACCTGGCCGGGTGGGATAAAAAAGTTTTGACCGGCATCGCTGACGTTCTGATCCTGCACCAGCTTCTTCAGGCTGTCCAGCTTGTGCAGCAACGCATCCTGCGTGATCCGGGATTCACCGCCTTCTGCACCTACATGCTGTTTGCTTCCTACGACGGTGTCGGTCTTGACGTTGGCGATATAAAGGCCATCGTCCGGAATGGTAAGTGTATATTTCCCTTGCGGGGTTTGAACGTTCAGCGTCACCGGGTCACCGGTGTGAAAATCCAGCTCCTGTTCGTGATGTGTCGTACCGTCTCCATTGGCCACGGTAATATTTTGTTGGCTATTATCTACCGAGATCTTATCGCTGGCATAGACCAGCACTTTTTTGTCATGACCTTTGCAAGCCGAAAAGCAAAGGACGATCGCAAGTAATAGGAAGCAGGAGATTTTTTGCATCGGAAGCTAGTTTTAAAGAAGACCGGCTTCGAATGGTGCGAAGCCGGCCGGTGGAATTGAAAGAAAATATTTATTTGCCGGAATAATGTTGGGCCACTTTATCCCAGTTGATCACTTTCCAGAAAGCGCCCAGGTATTCGCCGCGTTTGTTCTGGTATTTGAGATAATAAGCATGTTCCCAGACGTCGACACCCAGGATGGGTTTGCCTTTGACTTCGGCTACGTCCATCAGTGGGTTGTCCTGGTTGGGAGTCGAGGAAACCTCGAGCTTTCCGTCTTTGAGGATCAGCCAGGCCCAGCCGCTGCCAAAACGGCTCAAACCGGCGGCGTTGAACTTTTCCTTAAAGGCATCGAAACTGCCAAAGGTCGTATGGATATCGTCGGCTAACTTGCCACTGGGGGCGCCGGTGGATTTGGGTGACAGGATCTCCCAGAAAAAACTGTGGTTCCAGTGACCACCGGCATTGTTACGTACTGCCGGGCTGATAGAACCCGCTTTCTGCACCAGCTCTTCGAGAGATTTGCCCTCATTGGGACTGCCGGCGATCGCCTTATTTAAGTTATCGATATACGCTTGATGATGCTTGGTGTGATGGATCTGCATGGTCGTGGAATCGATGTGCGGCTCCAATGCATCGTATGCATAGGGCAACGCAGGAAGTGAGAATGCCATAACTAATGATTTTTGATATTAAAAAAAATTACCGACTCGTCAATTGTCCTGAAGGGACAACAAATCTACAGGAAAAAGGCATTCCTCAGCGTTTCGACCGGAAAAAATCCCGCATCAGCGTGGCGCATTCTTCACTCAGCACCCCACGGACCAGCACGGTCTTTGGATGAAAGGGCCAGGGACCCGGCACTTCGCCGATACCCCGCCGATACCCGTTCTTTTCATCCTCGGCGCCAAAGATGACACGCCCGATCTTACTCCAATAAAGGGCGCCCGCGCACATCAGACAGGGTTCCACCGTGACATAGAGCGCGGCCTCAGGCAGATATTTACTCCCCAGATGATTAAAGGCAGATGTAAGTGCGATGATCTCGGCATGGGCCGTACTGTCGTTGAGTCTTTCCGTCTGATTATGACCACGGGCGATGACCCGTCCGCCCATGACCACGACGGCCCCTATCGGAACCTCATCTTCATCATAAGCCAGCCGGGCCTCTTTCAAGGCCTGCTGCATAAAATATTCGTCATTCATCGAGGCGAATATAAGCTTATATTATTTGCATCCTGGTTACTCTGGGATCGACAAGCAGACGATCATGCTCGAAATCCAGTTTGATCCGCCATTTTTGCAACGTCGCGGCGCCAATGATGGCTTCTTCGGTAAGCCCGGGGACCACCAGGAATTCCTCGGAGAGCTGCAGATCATTGATGTAAAAATCCAGAAGTACTCTGTATTCGATCTCTATGAAATGCAGTCATCCAGGGCGCCGGCCGGGAACGCGGCAACCGTCCGCTCTGGCAGAAAACCGGTATAGCGCTGCTCCACCTGTTGCAACACTTCATCGATCTCTTCCACCGTCTTTTTCTGGACCAGCTGATTGCGGAACTCTTTGATATGCGGGAAACCTTTGAGGTAATTGGTATAATGACGACGCATCTCGAGGATGCCCACGACCGGACCCTTCCATTCTATGGACCGCAGCAGATGATCGCGGATGGCGCCGATACGCTGTTCGATGGTAGGCGGCGGAAGATGCTCGCCGGTCTTTAAGAAATGTTTGATCTCATTAAAGATCCACGGATATCCGATGGCAGCGCGACCGATCATCAACCCATCGACGCCATACCGGTCGGCATACAGCCGCGCTTTCTCCGGGGAATCGATATCTCCATTGCCAAAGATGGGGATGCGGATACGCGGATTCTCCCTGACCCTGGCGATCAATGTCCAGTCGGCCTCGCCTTTATATAGTTGCGCCCGGGTACGCCCGTGAATGGTCAGCGCCTGGATGCCCACGTCCTGCAGCCGTTCCGCAACTTCCTCGATATTTTTGGATTGATCATCCCAGCCAAGCCGCGTTTTAACCGTCACCGGCAGGGACGTGCATTTTACCACCGCTGCGGTAAGCCGGGTCATCGCCGGCACATCTTTGAGGACGGCCGCACCTGCGCCCTTGCAGACTACCTTTTTTACGGGACAGCCGAAATTGATGTCCACGAGATCGGGCTGGACGGTGTCGACGATACGCGCACTCATCGCCATGGCTTCCTCATCCCCGCCAAAGATCTGGATGCCAAAAGGTCTTTCATACTCGAAGAAATCGAGCTTCATCCGGCTCTTGATGGCATCCCGGATAAGGCCCTCGCTCGAAATGAACTCGCTGTACATGAGATCCGCGCCATTATGCTTGCAGACATACCGGAACGGCGGGTCGCTCACGTCCTCCATAGGGGCCAGAAGAAGCGGAAATGCGGGAAGTTGTATCTTGCCGATGTTTATCATCGTGGAAAAGTGCAAATTTACACACTATTCGCGGATTTCCTATGTCATCAAGCAAGCACAACATCTCTTCTCCCTGGTCGCAATTGGCTCTTTTGGCCATTCTGGCAGGAGGCGCCCTGATACTGGCAGCCGTAATTACTCTGTTTCTTCCCGGCGTCCATGCCGGTAAGATGCCCACGGATATCGGTACGATCAAGCTGGTACAGGTAGTAAGCTCTGTTATCCTGTTCGGCCTTCCGCCGCTTTTTTATGCGCTGATGACATTCCGGGAGCAGCCATTGAAAGAACTGGGTTTTCGCCCCCCGGTAAAGGAGAGCTTCTATCTGTTGGTGGCCGTCTTGCTATTCTGCTCTTTTCCGATGGAAGGATGGCTCGGAATGATCAATAAACAGCTGCCGCTCCCGCATTGGATGGTCCAAATGGAACAAGATCAGGATAAGCAGATCACCAGGATCCTGTCCGGCAACCGGCCGGTGGACCTGTTCATCAATCTGCTTGTCGTGGCCGTGATCCCCGGCATCGTAGAAGAGGCTTGTTTTCGCGGGGCCTTGCAACGGGTCCTGATCCGGCTTTTCAAAAGTCCCTGGACCGGCATCATCGTCACCGGCCTCTGGTTCTCCGCATCGCATCTGGAATTCCAGGGATTTCTGCCAAGGGCGTTCCTTGGCATCCTCCTCGGCGCTGCATACTGGTATAGCGGTAGCCTATGGACCGTGATCATCGCGCATGTTCTGTTCAACGGTGTCCAGGTGACCGCGGCCACCTGGTATCCGAGCATGCTCACCGAAAATCCTGACGTTCCCTGGTATTGGGCCTTGCTAAGTTTAGTATTAGTTGTAGGTTTGCTTGCATACATGCGTAAGCGCTCTACCGTTAGCTATGCGCAGATTTATCAAT
>DASZOW010000665.1:0-3443 GCA_035550615.1 Puia sp. | reverse complement strand
ACTCTTTACCGGCGACCGCGGCGACCTCGTTCCCAAAGCGTTGGAACTCTGCGCTTTCCAATATACGCATAATCCGCTATACCGGCAATATGCCGATGCGCTGGGCGTCGATCCCGCCGGCGTCTCCGGCCCGGAAACCATCCCTTTCCTGCCCATCGGTTTCTTCAAAAGTCAACTCGTGCAAACCACCGGTTTTGTTCCTGCGGCAGTCTTTGCCAGCAGTGGAACCACCGGCACGGTCACCAGCCGGCATGCGATCAAAGATCCCGGGCTATATGAACAGAGCTTTACCACCGGATTCCAACGCTTCTATGGACATATAACGGAATGGTGTGTCATCGGGTTGCTACCATCCTATCTGGAAAGGTCGAATTCTTCGCTGGTGGTGATGGTGGATGCGCTGATCCGGGACAGCGGACACCCCGACAGCGGTTTTTATCTGTATGATCATGCCGCCTTGTATGCAGTCCTCCAGCGGCTCGAAGCGCAGGGCCAGAAGACCCTCCTGATCGGGGTAACATTTGCGTTGCTGGATTTTGCCGAACATTATTCGCTTTCCCTCAAACATACCGTTGTCATGGAAACCGGCGGCATGAAGGGGCGCCGGCGCGAGCTTACCCGGCCCGAGCTGCATGCTTTTCTGACCCGGCGCCTCGGTGTGCCGGCAATCCATGCGGAATACGGGATGACGGAGCTGCTTTCGCAGGCCTATTCTTCCGGCGGAGGAATATTCACCTGCCCCCCCTGGATGCAGGTGCTGGTCCGGATGGAGGACGATCCGCTCGACGTTCGGACGCAGGGCGAAGGTATCCTGAATATCATCGATCTGGCCAACCGCTGGTCCTGCGGCTTTCTGGCGACCGACGATGTAGGACGCGTCTATCCGGACGGCCGGTTCGAGGTTTCGGGGCGGGTAGACAATAGCGATATACGGGGATGCAGCCTGCTGGTCGTCTGAATGCCGGTATGCCGCAGACCGATCGCGGTCCTGCGCCGGCCGTTAGTGATGCCATACCAGCGCTATGGATTTCCAAAGCGTACTCATGCTGGTCAGGATCACCAGCGCTCCAACGGCGACGAACATCGTCTTGACGGGCAGCTTGCCTACGAACCTGGCCGCGATCGGCGCAGCGATGACACCACCCAGGATCATGCCGGCGATATCCAGCAGGGGCAGGCTTCTAAGCAGGATAAAAAAGGTGATGGCGCTCGACAACACCACAAAAAACTCCGCCAGGCAGACCGAACCGATGACATAACGCGGGTTCTTGCGTTTAGCGATCAGCGTGCTTGTTACCAGCGTGCCCCAGCCGCCGCCGGCAAAGGCGTCCGTAAACCCGCCGGCCGAAGCCAGCCAGCCGGCCCTTCTGACCTTTTCCTTCGGGTTCCTTTTGACAAAAGCCTTGCGCAGAATATAATAACCCAGATAGACCGTGTACACCGAGAGCGGAATGCGCACCCATCTCGAATACTCCTTGCCGAAATACGCCAGCGTGGCGCCCAACACCGCACCGACGATACCGGGGAAGACGATGGTCCGGAAAAGTTTTTTATTGATATTCCCGAAACGATGATGGCTATACCCCGATACGCCACTGGAAAAAACCCGTGCCGAATGCACCCGGCTGCTCACGATGGCGGGGCTGACCCCGTATGCCAACAGAAAAGTGGTCGAGATCGTGCCATAGCCAAGCCCCAGGGACCCGTCCACCATCTGCGCCAGAAAACCGGCCAGCGTCATAATGAGAAAACTTTCGACATCGAACTCCGTCGAAAGGCCGTGAAAAAAATCCACGATGCCCTTTACCGGGACCAGGGACAGCAACGCATGACCGAGGATCATGAAACAGAAGGCGAACAGACACCATTTGACGACCTGCTGCCATTTGCTCGAGCGGATAGGGCTGCCCGTTGTACGCGCAGGCGTCAGGATATGCGCATGCGAGGCCTGATTGCTGTCGTCGGGGAGACCTTGCTTGGCCACCAGCACTTCCGTGAGGTGATTGAGCCGGCGGACCTTTTCGGAGAAATCGCCGTTCATCCGCTGCCGGATGGTCTGCATGTTGTCGAGCACACGGTCCATCTCCTCGGGGATCATGGCGCCGATCTCCTCCTTTAACCGCTTCGCTATGGTCGGCGATTTGCCGTTTGTCGAGATCGCGATCTTCAGATTCCCTTTACGGACCACCGAGCTGAGATAGAAATCGCAAAGATCCGGCGTGTCGGCGACGTTGACAAGAATACCCTTTTCCTTGGCCTCGCGCGCTACCGTTTCGCTGACAGTCCGGTCGTTGACGGCGACGATCGCGATATCGGCATGTTCAAGATCACTTGGATGATAGGCTCGCTCGAGCAGCCGGATATTGTCATGCGTGCCGGCCAGGTCTTTGATGGCCGCCGAGATCTCGGGCGCTACCAGGGTCACGGCCGTCGCCGGCGAATTCAGCAGTACGGTCTGCAATTTTTCCAGACCGACATTACCGCCGCCTATGATGAGCAGCCGAAGCTGTTCCAGTTTAACGAAGACCGGGAAAAGATTGTTGCTTGCCGTATGATCGGGGATGTCGGGATTCCGTTCCATTAATGATGCCATAAAATTAGCAATTTTAACTTGATTACCTACTAAAATAGTCGACAAAAGGCCGCTAAAAAGCCAATTGCAGCTGTGCTTCGAACATATTGTTGTTACCCACGGAGCCTTGCTGGTTCCGCAGAGAGTAATATACCTGCATTTTCGTCCAGACATTGAAATAATAACTCATGCCTAAATCATAAAAAGTAGCGCTTATCTCCGTTTTTGCCGTATTGGGATCGTATCGATCGTATCGGAAAAGCCCTTCCAGGTGCTTGCGGATGAAGAAATATCCGGCTTGTCCATACCAGCCCTGATGTGTGGTAGGATCATGGACGCCCTCCTGACCTCGGATGTATTCCCCTTTGACCGACCATTGATCGCGGACAACCGCAAGCTCGACTCCCCAGCGCATACGTTTCTGGTCTTTGTTGACATCGGTAGTGAACCGGTCGTACCCATTATAGAACGAACCGCCGGCGCTGATCCATTTCAGCGGATGGAGGACCAGCCGGGCATCGAAATCCTTGGATGGGTTATTGTCGGGAGTATTGATGCCGGCTCCATCGAGCAACTGCAAAGTATAATCCACCAGCCAATAATCCCTGATCCTGGCAAAGCTGCCGCTAACCTGGATACCGATATCGCGGCCATTCTGATTGCCGATGGAGTCCACGAGGCCGTTGGCTGCGTCTCCTTTACGTGCGACCAGCGCATTGACAACCTGTGAGCGTTCGATCATGTCGAGATTACGATCCTGGGTCATATTCTGCTGCGAAAAGGCGACGATCATCTGCCCGCCTTTGAAGTTCAGCCATTTAAAGGGCTTGTAGACCAGGTACGCCTCGACCAGCAATGGCGAGACCAACTG
>DASZOW010000664.1:0-10375 GCA_035550615.1 Puia sp. | reverse complement strand
GATGTTCTTTTTGAGGTCATAGAGGATCATCGAAAAAAGGCGGGAGTAAACGGAGGCGTAGGTATTGTAGAGCAGGCTGCGCTGCTCGTCGTTGAAGTGGGTAGCCCAGGAGCTCTCGAGTGCGGCAATGCTGGCCTCCGTGATCTGCCGGAAGGCGGCGAGGATGAACTGGCGGCGGATAAAGGCGTCTTCGCGGTCTATGAGGTGGCAGTTGGTCGCCACATAGCCATCACCGGTAAGGAAAAAGCCGGTGCCGATGGAGGTGATCTGTTCCGGCTGTTTTATGTAGTCGAATGTGGTCTGGAAGAAACGGGCGGGGCGGTTATTCATTTCCCGGAGTACGATATCGAGTTTTTGCTCGGGGGTGACGCCGCCGCCATGGTCCAGCTTTTGAATGGAATCCAGCAAAGCGTTGAAGGCTTTGTTGTCCATGCGCATGCTGTTGACATATACGTTGGCGGAATATTCCGTCCTGATCATGACGACACCGGGTCTATTGAGGGCATAGTTCTGGACGCCCGTGAGCCTGGGATCTTCGCCTGCGGCGGCACAGCGGATGGCTACCGGGAGCAGGCATAACCAGGAAAAAGCCCTTATCGTGGCCCATTTTGACATGCGGGAGTTGTGCACCTTATAAACAGGAAAACGCATAAGATGTTGTAGTATTGTTGTTTAAATTTTGTTATGGTGACTCCACAGGCCCCCCTGGCGGAGCGGCTAAGGCCGCGGACGCTGGATCAGCTGGTAGGTCAGCAGCATCTGACCGGCAAGAATAGTGTGTTACGGACGGCCATCGAGCATGGAAAACCGCCTTCGATGATCCTTTGGGGTCCTCCCGGGACGGGTAAGACGACCATTGCGGGGATCATCGCCAACACCCTGCAGGTGCCATTTTATACGTTGAGCGCCATTTCGTCGGGCGTCAAGGAGGTCCGGGAGGTCATTGCGGACGCCAGGGAGCGGCCGAGGGCCATCCTGTTCATCGACGAGATCCACCGGTTCAACAAAGGCCAGCAGGATGCGTTGCTGGGGGCGGTGGAAAAGGGGGTGGTCACGCTCATCGGGGCGACGACCGAGAACCCCAGCTTCGAAGTCAACAGTGCGTTGCTAAGCCGCTGCCAGGTCTATGTGCTGAAACCGCTGAGTGAAGACGACCTGGTCCAATTGCTGAATCACGCGCTTGCTGACGACGAGTGGATGCGGGAGTCGCAGGTCAGGCTCAGGGAGGCCGCGGCGTTGATCAGCATCTCGGGTGGAGACGCCCGAAAATTGTTGAACTTGCTGGAGGTGGTAGTCGATGCAGTGGGCAAAGGAGCGGAGATCACCGATGAAAAGGTCATGGAGATTGCGCAGCAGCGGATAGCATTGTATGATAAACAAGGCGAGCAGCACTATGATATCATCTCCGCTTTTATCAAGTGTATCCGCGGGAGCGATCCCAATGCGGCGGTCTATTGGCTGGCGCGGATGATCGAGGGCGGCGAAGACGTAAAATTCATCGCCAGGCGGATGCTGATCCTGGCCAGCGAAGATATCGGCAATGCCAATCCGAATGCCTTGCTGCTGGCGAATGCGTGTTTCGACGCCGTGAACAAGATCGGCTATCCCGAAGCCAACCTGATCCTTTCGCAATGTGCGACCTACCTGGCGTCATCGCCCAAGAGCAATTCAGCAACGACGGCGATCGGTGCGGCGCAGGCGGCGGTAAGAGCACACGGCGATCTTCCCGTTCCGCTACATATCCGCAATGCACCCACGAAGCTGATGAAGAACCTGGATTATGGAAAGGGCTATCAGTATAGCCACAGTTATGAAAATAATTTTTCGCTGCAGGAATATCTCCCCGCAGAAATTGCCGGAACGAAATTCTATGAGCCCGGAAAAAATGCGCGGGAAGAAGAGCTGAGAAAATATCTTCGCAGCCTGTGGGGAGAAAAATATAAGTACTGATATGACCAACTGGGCCTGTAAGAAATTCCAAGAGCTAAGCGTCGATGAACTGTATGCGATCCTGCGTTTGCGCAGTGAAGTATTCGTGGTGGAACAGAATTGCGTTTTTTTGGACATGGACAATAAAGATCCGCACTGCCATCATCTTATGGGATGGCGCGATGGCCTGCTGGCCGGATATTCACGATTAATACCATCGGGTATTTCCTATGTGGAATCTTCGATAGGCAGGATCGTAACTTCTCCTGCTGCGCGCCGGCTGGGCGTTGGGCGGGAGTTGCTGAGCAAGAGTATAGATACATTATATACTTTATATGGAAAACAGCCGGTGCGCATAGGGGCACAATGTTATCTGAAGACCTTTTACGAGTCATTCGGCTTTGTCCAAAATGGGGAAATCTATCTCGAAGATGGAATAAAACATATTGAGATGTTGCTGTTATGAGAATATAAGGGACATTTCTTATAAAATGTCCTTAGTGGATAAAAATGTTGTCCTGCCATACACAATTAACATTCCTTTTTTCGTTTCTTACATGAAGCCCTTTTTCAGGTCGTACTGAAGAGCGGAATCCAAACCATCGGAAAACTAAATCTAATATCAATGAAACAGAGTATACACTCCTTGTCATGGAAGTGTTTGTTTGCGTTGGCCGTCACCTTATGCCTTTTTTCTTCCGGCTATGCACAGGAAGCTGAGCAAAACACAACGGAGATGGGGTTCACGGTAGGCCCCATGGTATTCTTAGGCGACCTGGGCGGTCATGCCGGAAAGGGCACCACTTTTATCAAAGACTATAACATGAACACCACCAAGCTGGCCATTGGGGCCTATGGTGCAGTATATCCGGCGCCTTTCCTGGGTTTCCGGCTCTCGCTGACCTATAGTGGGATCGAGGGGAATGATGGAAACATCACGGCCAAGGGTGGCGATGAAGTCAGCCGTCTGAACCGTAACCTGGATTTCCGGTCGAAGATCCTGGAAGGTACGTTGATGGCGGAATTTTATCCTACGGTGTTCCTGGAAGACGATCCGGATGATGCGGCCGGCCGTCTGCGTCCTTATGGCGTCATTGGTTTGGGTATGTTCCACTTCAATCCGCAGGGCTCTTATCGTGATCCGTCCACTGGCGATACGTATTGGGTGGATCTGCAGCCGCTGCATACGGAAGGGCAGGGTTTCCCGGAATATCCCGACAGGAAGCCATACAAGCTGACACAGATGAATATTCCGATGGGCGTTGGTATCAAGTATTTTCTTTCCGACAATGTGAATCTGGGCTTCGAGATCATACATCGCAAGACCTTTACCGATTATATCGATGATGTGAGTACGAAGTATGTCGATCCGAGCCTGTTCTATAAATATCTTAGTCCGACGCAGGCGCCTATTGCAGCCGCTATGGCGAATAAAAGCCCGTTAGCCGGCCAGGGAGTGGGTTATAACCCTGGCAACAAACGGGGCGACGCTACGCAGAATGACGCGTATTTTACGGCGCAGTTCAAGCTGGGCATCCGCCTGGGCGGCGGCAGGGAGAAGCAGTGGAGGAATTCCACGCACTGTCCGCTGATCCGGTTCTAAATATGAAGTAAGTTGTTGATCGTACCATAAAGTTTTTTTTTGATCGTTTTTTAGTTGTTGTTTTAATCCGTACCCTATTTTTTTACCGATTAGAAAACTTATGACAAGACTTGTACCCGTAAAGAAAACATCACTTTCCCAGCGCGCTTTGACCAGGGGGCTTTTGGCTATCGGCCTGGTTCTATGCGTCGAATGCAGTACCTATGCCGCCGGCATCGATCGATCCGGTGAGCATAACCCTTCCAATGTGGGTTACGATACTATCCACAGTATCCAGGTCAGTAAATCCCAAAGCAGCAAGAAGCACAAGATCCGGCTTTATCCGGATGCGCGGCAACAGGTGCTGTTCTTTTCCGCCGATGGAGAAGACGGTAAGGTCTACCAGCTGTTCCTTTTCGACATGGACGGCCGGCTGGTGAGTCAGACCCATATCCGTAATAAGGAGACTACTGTCCTGACCAATATTTCGGAGGGCAATTTTCTTTTCGAGGTATTTACCGACGACGAGCGGATCGAGAATGGTCAGGTAACCGTTAGATAAACGCACAACCAATAAGCAAGCAGGGAAATTGGTAAAATCCGAATATCCGAAGGTTAAGTAAAACCTGATCCGTTCCCTATTAAGGTACCCTTTACTAACAAAGATTTTATTAATCACTCCCTGCTACCGCTTATTGGATAGCCATTTTCAACGGCTCCAATACACATAAAATAGCTTATGCTAGCCGCCTTCGGCGGCTGATAATCCCTAACCCCGTAGATTCCGATGGCCCCGCAAGGGGCCATCTTATTTTTCGGAATGCCGAACCGGGGCGCCGGCCTATTTCAGAAAGATGTCGGCGGCCTCCTGCCAGTTATCGATGCGGTCGTAGCCGGTGACGGTGAGGTTGTGAGCGGAGGTAAAGAGATAGGGTTTCCCGCGGAAATTCTTCAGGTTCTTGACATGATCGTCGATCATAAAATCGCCGAAGACGAGATCTTTACTACCGGTGAGGGCTATCTGTTTCCAGGTAAAGAATGAAAAATGCTCCATGAGCCAGTCGTACTTATCTTTTAGCGAGTTGGGGAACTCCATGGCGGCGGAGACGATATAGACCTCGTAACGCTCGTTCAGTCTTCTGAGGACATCGACGCTATCTTCCATAACGGGCAGGTGACGGAAGAAGCCGGGCGATCTCAAGCGGTCCATGATCAGCGGCTGATGTTCTTCCGGAAAACCCCGGACCCAGGAGCCGACCATCTTGCTTTTGTCGGGTTCGGCGCCGTATTGGTCGTTATACCATCTTATCATTTCGCCCATAGGGTCGGCGATGACCTCGTCCATGTCGATGATTATACGTTGCATAACAGTGTGCCGCCAGGCCGACCGCGCCGGCTCAGGCTTTTAGTTCGTCTTTTAGAAATTTTGCCGTAAAACTTTCTTTGTTCTTAATGAGCTCTTCCGGTGTCCCTGTGAAAAGGATCTTACCGCCACCGTCGCCGCCTTCCGGTCCGAGATCGATGATATGATCGGCCACTTTGATAACGTCCAGGTTATGTTCGATCACCAACACGGTATTTCCCCTATCGACTAATTTATTCAGGACGTCGAGCAGGTGACGGATGTCCTCGAAATGAAGTCCTGTGGTGGGTTCGTCGAGGATATAAAACGTCTTGCCGGTATCTTTTTTTCCCAGCTCGGTTCCCAGCTTGACCCGTTGCGCCTCGCCGCCGCTGAGCGTGACGGCAGACTGGCCGAGGGTGATATAGCCGAGGCCCACTTCCTGCAGGACTTTGATCTTCCGGTAGAGGTAAGGCACATTCTGGAAAAAGGCTACGGCTTCGTCGACGGTCATATCGAGAACGTCGCTGATGGATTTGCCTTTATAGCGGATCTCGAGGGTTTCGCGGTTGTAGCGTTTGCCGTTGCATTTTTCGCAATGAACATATACGTCGGGCAGAAAATTCATTTCTATGACGCGCATGCCGCCGCCTTCGCAGACGTCGCAGCGGCCGCTTTTGACATTAAAGCTGAACCTGCCGGCATTATACCCGCGGATCCTGGCTTCGGGCACCGAAGCGAACAGCGTACGGATATCGGTGAAGAATCCACAGTAGGTAGCGGGGTTGCTGCGTGGCGTGCGGCCGATGGGCGACTGGTCGATCTCGATGACCTTGTCGACATTCTCGAGGCCTTTGATGCTTTTGTATTCCAGCGGCGTCATGCGGGATCCGTAGGCATGTTTACTCAGGATCGGATAGAGCGTCTCGTTGATGAGCGTAGACTTTCCGCTTCCGCTGACGCCGGTGATGAGTATGAGCTTGCCGAGCGGGAACCTGGCGTCCACATTTTTAAGATTGTTTCCCTTGGCTCCTTTCAGATCGAGAAATTTACCGTTGCCCTTCCGGCGTTCTTCGGGGACGACGATACGCTTGTGTCCGTTGAGGTATTCGGCCGTGAGGGTATCGAGCTTGAGCAGGGCCGGCGGGCGTCCCTGGGCTACGACGCGACCGCCATGATAGCCCGCCTGGGGACCGATATCCACGAGGTAGTCGGCGGCCAGCATGATGTCCTTGTCGTGTTCGACGACGAGTACGCTGTTCCCGATGTCGCGGAGATTCTTGAGCGCCTGGATGAGCCGGTGGTTATCGCGTTGATGAAGGCCGATGCTTGGTTCGTCGAGGATGTATGTGATACCCTGAAGCTGTGAGCCGATCTGGGTAGCGAGACGGATACGTTGCGATTCGCCGCCGCTGAGCGTCCGGGAAGAGCGGTCGAGGGTCAGATAGGTGAGCCCGACGTCCGCGAGGAATTGCAGCCGTTCGCGGATCTCTTTGAGGATGTCTTTGGCGATGATGTTCTGCTTATTGTTCAGGAGCTTTTCGATGCCGCTGAACCAGTCTACGAGGCGGTTGAGGTTCATGGCGCTGAGCTCTGCGATATTCTTCCCTCCTACCCTGAACCAGAGACTTTCCTTACGAAGCCGGGCGCCGCCACAGGTTTCGCAGGTCTTGAGCTCCATGAATTGTTCGACCCATTCCTGCAGGGAGTTGGTGGTGCCGCCGGCGAACCAGCGTTTGAGGGCGTTGACGATCCCTTCGTACTCCGTGGCGTAAACCTCGCCTTTTGGGGCGTTGTCGTCGTATTCCACGTCGAGGCCTGTATCGCCCGATTCGCTACCGTAAAGCACCAGGTTAAGCGCTTTTTTGGGCATGTCTTTGATGGGCGTGTCCAGCGAGAATTTATTTTTTTTCGCGAGCTGCTGCACCTGGCGGAACATATAGGCTTCGCGTTCTTCGCCAAGCGGGGCTATACCGCCTTCGGCGATGCTTTTTTGCGGGTCGGGGATGATGGCATCCAGGCTGATCTGGTAGACGGAGCCAAGGCCTTTGCAGGTCGGGCAGGCGCCATAGGGGGAGTTGAACGAGAAGCTGTTGGGCGACGGCTCTTCATAGCTGATGCCTGTGTCCTCGCACATGAGCTGCTTGCTATACTGGATGACCTTGTTATCATCGTTGAGCAGGAGGAAGAGCAGGTCTTTGCCCAGCTGAAGCGCCTTTTTTACGCTTTGGCTGAGACGCACCTTCATGTCTTCGGTGACTGCCAGCCGGTCGATGACCACCTCTATATCGTGGATCTTATACCTGTCGACCTGCATTTTTGGAACGAGGTCTTTGACTTCGCCGTCGACGCGGACCTTGAGATAGCCTTTTTTACGGATGTCTTCGAAGAGTTCGCGATAATGCCCTTTGCGACCGCGGACCAGGGGGGCGAGGATGCTGATCTTTTTATTCTTGTATTTGGCGTAGACGTTGTCGACGATCTCCTCTTCGCTGAATTTGGTCATCTTCTTACCGGTATTGTAAGAATGCGCTTCGCCTATGCGGGCATAGAGGAGCCGGAGAAAGTCATAGATCTCCGTGACGGTGCCGACGGTACTACGGGGATTTTTGTTGGTAGTCTTTTGTTCGATGGAGATCACGGGGCTGAGGCCGGTGATCTTGTCCACATCCGGGCGTTCCATGTCGCCGATGAATTGGCGGGCGTATGCGCCGAAGCTTTCCATATATCTGCGCTGGCCTTCGGCGTAGATGGTGTCGAAGGCGAGGGAGGATTTGCCGCTGCCGCTGATGCCGGTGATGACGACCAGCTGATTTTTGGGGATGCGGATATCGATATTTTTGAGATTGTGCACCCGCGCTCCAGATACTTCGATGGTTTCTTCGCCGGGGGCGATACCGATGTCGGCGTTATTCGCTGAATCTAATGATGAAAGGGACATATTGCTAAGGTAAGTACAACAATCGGAATGGGGCGATTGTTTTGCTAAAAAATTTGGGTCAGCCCCCTGCGGTGCTGACCCAGCTAATAAGACAAGTTTAAATGATTATGGACAAGTTACTTATGAAGCGTGATCTTCGGAAGGGTGACTGTCTTCATGGAATCTACTTTGATATTGCTGATCGTCGTATCCTGGTAGCCGTTTGCGCCTTTGAAGGTAAACGACCAGGTACCTGCGGGCACGTTGCGGATCTGGTATTGGCCGGTATAGAATGGAACGGCGTAGACGGTGTCGGTACCCATGACTCCCATGACGAGGGCGCCGGCGCCGGGAGGCAGGACGGTACCTTTTACCTTAGCCGTCTGGGCATCGTTAAAGACGGTGAACACCGGTTTCAACAGGTAACCGCCATTCCAGAAGAAGATCGACCGGGCGAGATTGAAGTCGAGCCAGATCTTGAATTGGTTGTTGGTGACATCCTGCACATTTGTGCGGCTGACATTGATCGTAAAGTACGGGTGAGGCCCGAAGACCTCCAGCGGATAATAGGCGGCGCTGTCGGTGTACACGGTGTTGTCGCTGCCGAGGGTGACCTCGATCTTGATGATCTTGCCGGTAGCATAGAGACCGGAGCCTAACAAGGTGTCGGCGCCGTTGCGCAGGTCGAGCAGGTTATAGACGCCGGGTGTAATGCTAAGCGTATCCCATATCACGGATTTGTTGGAAGCCGTGCGATGGTAGCCGCAATAATTATTATCCCATTGATCGTCCTGGTCGGGGGCGTTCTGCGTAGTGGCCGTGTCTACTTCTACTCTTACCTGGCGAATGTCGATAAGCACTTTATAAAAATTAATCGGGCCGTCCATCATGTACAGCGAGACCTGAGACTGGCCTTTGGGGATGTTGGGGTTGGAATTGGAGTTATTACTCTTGTTACAAGCAAAGAAGACTAGCATGGACGTGGCGCATACGGTGGCCGCCAGCCATTTGGTTACCGTTTTCATGTTGTGTAGTTTTATAGGTAGAGATACTCCATCGTCCGGGGAATAGTTGCCAAAAACCATACCACAACCGCGTTATTGAACCGTTAAGCCTGAATCCGGGGGCGGGGAGGTTGCGAAACAGAAATTTGGAAATTTGAAAAAAGCAAGTAATTTTGCAGCAGTTCTTACAACATCTCTTATCAAGAAAGGCTGAGGGAAATGGCCCGTTGAAGCCTTGACAACCTGCTGATGCTTATGAATTTATTAAGCAATAAGTAAGGTGCCAACTCCATCCCGATGGACTATCGGGACAGATAAGTCAGATACCGGCTTGATAATACAGATCTCATAGAGATCAAAGCATATTTAAGCTCTTCTGACGAATCAGAAGAGTTTTTTTTTGCCTGCCGGCGAGCTATTGCAAACCGGTGCGGCGTTCTTCTGAATCTTGGTAATCGATGTCGCTGAACAATTTTTTTATTCACCCAATGCCGCGCAGGCGGTTTTGAAACCAAAAAATTTGTTTTTATGCAAGCGACAACAAAGCTGATCCACAGTATTCCGGTAGATGCACAAACGGGCGCGATAGCGGTGCCCATTTATCAGACCTCGACCTTTGTACAGGAGGCGCCGGGGGTCAACAAGGGGTATGACTATGCCCGGACGGGCAATCCTACGCGGGCCACGCTGGAAAACCTGGTAGCCGAATTAGAAGGAGGCGGTACGGGCGCTGCTTTTGCAAGCGGGCTGGCGGCGATCGATGCCGTGCTTAAACTATTGCAATCCGGAGACGAGATCATTGCAGTGGATGACATCTATGGCGGCGCTTTCCGGCTTTTCGAGCAGGTGTATAAGAAATTCGGCATCACGGTACATTATGTCGACACCTCCGATCCGGCGGCCGTATTCCATGCGCTGACGCCGAAGACCCGGCTGATCTGGATCGAGACACCTACGAATCCCACGTTAAAGATCACGGATATCCGGGCTATGGCCAGGATCGCACGGGCTCACAAATATGTGGGAGCAGCCGATCTTTCGGAAGGCGACCGCACCTCCAGGGCAGACGGGCGGGATCGGTCCGAGGGAAGGGCGCTGCTGTGTGTCGACAATACTTTTGCGAGCCCGGCATTCCAGCAGCCGTTGTTGCTTGGCGCCGACCTGGTGGTCCATTCCGGAACAAAATATCTCGGGGGGCATAGCGATCTGATCGCGGGGCTAGTGGTGACGGCCGATCCGGAGTTGGGACAGCGGATAAAATTTTTGCAGAATGCGAGTGGTGCGATCCTTGGACCCTTCGACAGCTTTTTGCTGATCCGGGGTATCGAGACGCTGCATCTCCGCGTTCGGCAGCATACAGCCAGCGCAAGAGCCGTGGCTGCTTTCCTGGAAAGCCATCCGGCCGTGGAGAAAGTTTACTATCCTGGTTTGCCGACACATCCGGGGCATGCGATCGCCGCGTCGCAGTCCAGGGGTTTTGGCGGGATCGTCAGCTTCTCGTTGCGCGAGGACACGATCGAGGCCGCAACGGCACTGGTAACCTCCACGCAGCTGTTCAAACTGGCGGAGAGCCTTGGCGGTATCAAGAGCCTGGTATC
>DASZOW010000663.1:0-6004 GCA_035550615.1 Puia sp. | reverse complement strand
TGAAGCCAAGTTTTTGGAGCTTGTCGAGGATGGCGGGTTCGAGGCGCAGGGCGGCGGGGGGTAGGGAGAGGAGGGCTTCGGACTGGGTCTGGCAGGTAAGCAGGGGCTGGTCTCCATAGCGTGCCTGACCCCAGGCGGCGCCGATGGTATCGGCCATGGCTATGCGAATGTCGTAGCCGGCGGTTTGCAGCCGGTTTTGGATTGTCTGCAGATAGGGTTCTTCCCCGCCCCATAGGTGGGCGCAGCCGGTGCTGTCGAGGAGCAGGCCGCCGGGTAGGTCGATGGCGGCCGATGGGGTGAAGCGGATGGCCCATGCGGCGAGGGCGGTGAGCAGTTTTTCGGGCAGGCCGGGGATGTCGTCGATGACCTGGATGCCGGGGATGATGGCGCGGGCGTCGGCTACGGTGGCGCCGGGATAGATGCCCTGGGCTTCTGCCATGGGGTCGGCGGCGGCTACGAGCTTGCGGCCGTGTTCGGAGATTGCCAGGACGAAGGGCGAATCTTTGAGGGCAGGCCGGCGGAGTTGGAACCAGTCCGTCTTTAGATGACGGAACCAGATCGATACGAAGCGTTTTGCCATCAGCCGGTCTGGCGTTTTTGGTCGCGGCTTTCCGCTCCATGGCGGGGGAGACCGTGGGGCGCCGCCGGGATGCCCGGGAGGGCCGCCGCCGGGATGCCCGGGAAGTGAGGCGCCGGGGGAGTGCCGAGGAGGGCCGCCGCGGGGAGGGAGGGGGCCTCGATGGCGGGCTGTGGCTGTGGCAGGAATCGGAAGTGGCCTGCCGCCCATTCCACCTGCCATTTGCCGGGTTTACCGTTACGGATCTTTTGCAAGTCGACCTGCCAGTGTGGAAACCCGATGCCTGGCAGTCCATCTTCCTGTATGCTGGGAAGCGGGGTGATCTCCCAGCGGGCTACGGCCGCCACGGCGCCCAGGTTGCGTGGGGCGTATCGTAGGAGGAAGCCGGTGACCCTGCTTTGTTCGACGGCGAGCTGCAGCCGGCGGGAGTCTTTGAAGCTGAGGTCGCTGATCTCGCAGATGACGGCGGCCAGGGCTTCGTATTTCAGCGCTTCTTCCATGGCCCAGCGGATGTCCTTTTCTTTTCTCAGCGCTACGAAGAGCAGCCGGTCGGGGGCGACCCCATAGATGGCGAGGCCGGGTGGAAAGACGTTTTTTTGGCTCCCGATCCAGAGACAGGCGCCGCCATTCTGCATTAGCGGGGCCAGCAGACCGGAGAGGAAGCCCGCGGTAGCGGCCGCCTGTTCGGGGGTGCGACTGATGAATTCATGGACAGCGCCGGTCGGAAAACGATGATTCGGGAAGGCGGTTTCTATGGGGCCCAGCCGGAATGCCACGGCCTTGCCGGATGTCGGCGGTTTGTAACCCTGCAAGGGGAGGATCTCTCTTTGCAG
Organism: Puia sp.; assembly: GCA_035550615.1. Lineage (GTDB taxonomy): Bacteria > Bacteroidota > Bacteroidia > Chitinophagales > Chitinophagaceae > Puia. Next base: position 4,594 of record DASZOW010000663.1, on the reverse strand, counting down.
CTGACGGATGATATCGGCGTTGGCAGCAGGCATGGGCTACAAATATACTAACAATTTTAGTATTTAAAACTAAATATTTTAACGGGATTCGGGGTTAATTTTATAGGAACTTTTTAAAAAATCTTTTATGCGTTTTAAGAACTTATTCCTGTTTCCCGCCAGCTTAATGCTCGGGGGCCTGACGGCTTGTGCCGGTAATGACGGTGGTCCTGGCAGAAATGTAAAAGACAGCGTGCCGCCGGTGGAGACCAAGGCTCCGAACTCGAACTACAAGCCGGCATTTGCGGGGCAGACGCGGATCGCGGGCGCCAGGACGACAACGGCTTATAAGGTGGAGAAGATCGCGGATAAGGTGGGGCCGCCCTTTGCGATCGTGGCGATGCCGGATGGGAGGTTGATGGTGACGATCAAATCCGGTTATATGGAGATCCATGACAAGGATGGGGCGTTGGTCAGGAAGATCACTGGTCTGCCGCCGGTGGTTTATGAAGGGCAGGGTGGGTTGCTGGATGTGGCCTTCGATCCGTCCTTTCAGCAGAATAAGCTGATGTATTGGAGCTATTCGGAGCGGTACGAGTCGGGGCTGATCACGGCGGTGGCCAAGGGAAAGTTAAACGAGGCGGCGGGGAAGGTCGACGATGTAACGGTGATCTTTAGGGCAATGCCGGTGACGAGGAGCAATTTACAGTATGGTTCGCGGCTGGTTTTCGACAAGAACGGAGATCTTATAGTCAGCATCGGCGAGAAATTTATCCCGGAAGCGCGGGTGCAGGCGCAAGAGCTGAATTCGTATCTCGGAAAGATCGTTCGGATAACGACGGCGGGGAAACCGGTGGCCGGAAATCCTTTTTCGAATCGTGCCGATGCCAGGCCGGAGATCTATTCTTATGGGCACCGGAACCCGGAGGGGCTGGATATCGATCCGGCTACGGGCGAGTTGTGGGAGGCCGAATTCGGGCCGCGCGGCGGGGATGAGATCAATATCATCCGACCGGGTAAGAACTATGGATGGCCGGTGATCACCTATGGGATCGACTATTCGGGTGAAAAAATGGGGGAAGGCATCACGCAGAAAGCGGGGATGGAGCAGCCGGTGTATTATTGGGACCCGGTGGTTTCGCCGAGCGGCATCTGTTTTTATAGAGGCAGCGCCATACCCGAATGGAAGAATAACCTGTTCATTGCCTGTCTTAGCGGCCAGCATGTGGACCGGCTGGTCATCCGGAACAACAAGGTAGTGGGGGAAGAGCGGCTTTTGACGGACAAGCATCAACGTTTCCGGGATGTCGCGTATATGAATAATGAGCTGTATGCGATCACGGATGACGGGGATATCTACCGGATCGGGAAGCGGTAAAGTGTAGTAAGATCGGGCAGAGGTTTCCAGTCATAAAGCAGTCAATTCAAATGCATAGTCCTGGTAGCCTATAAGCTCTCTGTTTGCTTCCAATTCCTTCCATGCTTTTTCCTGATGGCTTAATTCTACAATATCCCAGGTTGAAATGTCTGCAAACCTATGGACGACTTTTTCAATGGTTTGCTTTTCCTGCCCGGTAAAAAGATCTTTGTCAAAGTCTGCTTCTGAAAGGAAAGTTTCTCTTGCGCCGCCGTTGGGTAGTTTTAAAAATTGTGAGCTGATAAGTTGCTCGTTCTCCAGATATGCATAGATATTGTCATAATTAGCGGGAACAGGCCCATATTTGACAGCTCTATAGCTTAGCCCGGTGATTGACGTTCCGTAATTCTTGTAGTGAGCAAAATCAGTGAAAAATAATTGCTTATTTAGTTTCAGCCGATCATTGAAATCCGGCTTTGAATGCTGAATATAGTAGGTGACCAGACTAGCAATTCTGGCTGGTTGGGGTTTTCTATAACCGGTAAAATTATTTGCCTGGTTATAAATGTTCAGTACAGTATACAGGTTGTTGTTTTGGTCTGCGGTTCGAATAAGGTAAGCGACTCTTTCTTTGGCCTTGTTAAACGCATTGTCGGAAAAATGCTCCTTTGCTTTGTCTAAAAGGTTCATAAAGGTATATGGATCGGCTACAGCACTAATGAGATTGCCATAGGCAGGTGTCGGTATTTCTCCATTTTCATAGTTGCTATAGCCATTGGCGCCTAATCCCAGGACTTCGCTCATTTTTGATGCGGATAGCTCATACTTCTGTCTGATGGCGGCAATTTCTTCCGAAAATGGAATATTGTTTCTTTCCCTGTATTGGTTGTGTACCTGTGTTAGACTGATGGTGTCGGCTTCTGTGGTGGTAAATTCTTCCTGGCATTTGTTGCACTTGTAAAAGTGGGCAAGTATTTTAAACACGTCTTTACGATAGGTGATTTCTTTGGGTTCTTTATGAAGGTCGGCAATACCTTCGCAAAACGGGCATTCGATTTTTTGTTCCATATTCATATATTTTTAAGCGGATACGTCATTGGAAATTCAGCGGGGTGAAACGACATGCAGTCAACAGGTTTATTTGTTAAGCCACTGCTAATGCTTGCAGATTTTTATCTCTCGGGCGAAATCTAATTTCCAGGCATCTGATCTTTTCCTTCAGGGTCCTCAAAAATTGCTCGACTTCTTGTTTCGCCACCATTGAAGTATTCGGATTTTCTACAAAGTTATAGGATATTCTGGTAAAATTTGATAAAAAGTTCACTAATTAGTGTAAATTTGATCTTATGGCTGCATGACTATCGAGGGAATAGACAATCCCTAGCCTGAATAAGGGCTTGCCATTCCTTTATCGACGAGTATCTTAGGGATGAGTCTTCGATGTATTCGAGGGGGGCGAATCGGGTCCTTCGGGAGAAGTTTGGATCTTGTCGATGGCCTGACCTGCCGCCTGGCTAAGGGCGGTTTGCCAGCCGCTGTCGCGGTGGACCCAGCGGCCGTCGACTTTTTTAATTCTGATCTCCGGTAAAATGTCGGTTTGGGTGTGTCCGGGGAGGCGGAAATTTTTAACGATATAACAGATCTCCCGGGAATCGTGCTCGAAATCAGCTTCCAGTAAAACAGTAAGTTGACCCTCGTCCAGAGCAAAGTTGAACTGAATGGTAGAACACATAATCACAGCAGATTTGGTAAAGCTTTGAAGCGTGCACAACAGATGTGCCGGACCGAAAGGTAGTGAAAAACTGTCTTGGAAGGTGGTCATTTTTACATTGTTTTTTTTGGCGGAGACGAAACTGCAGGCAATCTGGTTTTGCTAAAACAATATAGCGGGTAAAAGCCAGGGGCTGGGGCAGGTATATAGCGGTTAAGAGCCAGGGCGCAGGCATATTGTTTGCACCCGCAGTAGTACACTATGCAAAGACAATTTATCGCTGCTGTCGCCGGATCGGCGGGCTCGCATCAACGATTATTGGAATTCTTTGACCACACGCCGCATGATGATGTCTCCTACGTCATCCTTCAGCACCTGCCGGCCACGTGGGAAAGCCAGCTGCTCCTGATCTTATCCCGGCATGCAAAATTGGCCGTGCAGGAGATCCGCCATGGCATGGTTATCCGGAAGGACACGATCTATATTTCGCCACCCGGGAAATACGTCACTATTCGCCACCATGTTTTTACGCTTGCCGAACGTACGGGCCGTGTTCATGAAACGGCGGATATGTTTATGGCGAGTCTTGCCGCAAATTCCGGGAAGCAGGCGATCGGCATCGTGCTGGAGGGGACGTTAACCGATGGTACGGAGGGGTTACGGGCTATCCGTGATGCGGGTGGGCTGACGATGGTACAAGATCCGGCGACCTGTAAGTTTTGCAGCATGCCGGAAAATGCGATTGCGGCCGGTGTGGTCGATAAGATCGCGGCGATCCCCTCCATGCCGGAGATCATTCAACAACATATCAATGAGGTGCAGTCGCGCTTGTGGGCGTAGGGATCTTGCGGGCCGGGGCTATGAGCCGTGTGGTGCGTCGGGGTCGCTTAGCGGCGGACCGGGATGATCGGGAAGGTCCGGATCGAAGTCCGGGTTGACGAATGGCGGTTCGGGAAGGTCGTCGGGGGATGTAGGCGAGGAGTCGGGGTGCTTTGGCGGCGGCGTGGGTTTCTCGGGGGTAGGCTTTGTGGGCGCGGCGGGCTTCTGCGGCGTCTGTGGGTGGCGCGGTTTGGACGGTCTCGGCCTGGTCGATGGCTGCCGGGGTTCAGCCGGATTTGGTGCTATAGATGGCTGGGGCATATAAAAAATATAGCAATCGAAATGCCAGCGAGGCTGGCTGCGTATTAGGTGCGTTCAGGTGAAAAGGCCGGCCAGCTTTTTGGTGTTGGCCGTAGCGATCGACGGATCGAGCACGTCTTTGAAGAGATCTCCTTTTTTATTCAGCCGCAAGTAAATGGTGTCGATGGTGAATTGTTTGGGGTCCAGCTTGTCATCGATCTCGCGCCATTCCAGTGGGGTAGAGACGGTGGGGATATGGTATGGGCGGACGGAGTAGGGGGCGGCCAGGGTATCGCCATAGTCGTTTTGGGAAGGGTCGATATAGACCTTGTCACCGCGATTGCCGATGCTGTTTTCCAACGTGGATGCCCGTGGCGCCAGGGCATGGATGCCGGCGCAGATGTGTTCGGCGATGGTTCTTGCCTGGG
>DASZOW010000662.1:0-4183 GCA_035550615.1 Puia sp. | reverse complement strand
ATCACCTGCAGATTATTACGGCTATCCATGCCTTCCAGGATACCCCGGCGGCGGTTCAGGTCACCCGTAACATCACCCATGTACTGGTCGGGGGTCAATACCTCGACTTTCATGATGGGCTCGAGCAGGATCGGCTTGGCTTTCTTGCCCGCTTCCCGGAAACCGGATTTAGCGCAAAGCTCGAAGCTCATGGCGTCGGAGTCCACATCGTGGTAGCTGCCGTCGAATACCCGGACCTTCATATTGGTCATAGGATAACCCGCCAATACGCCTGTAGTCATCGAAGTTTCAAAACCCTTCGAAATGGGCTGGATGAACTCCTTGGGAATGGAACCGCCGAAGATATCGTTGACGAACTGGAAGGACTTACCCTCGTTCTCCTTGAGCCATTCTTCATCGGCAGGCCCGATAGCGAACTGGATATCGGCGAATTTACCACGACCACCGGTCTGCTTCTTCAGCACTTCGCGGTGCTCGATCGTGGCGTTGAACGCCTCCTTGAAGGCAACCTGGGGTGCGCCCTGGTTGACCTCTACCTTGAACTCACGCTTCATCCGGTCGAGGATAATCTCCAGGTGCAGCTCACCCATCCCACGGAGGATGGTCTGACCCGTATCTTCATCGGTATTGACACGCAGGGTGGGATCTTCTTCCACCAGCTTGGCAATGGCCATACCCATCTTGTCGACGTCGGCCTGGGTCTTCGGCTCTACGGCGATCGCGATCACCGGCTCGGGGATGAACATATTTTCCAGGGTGATCGGATGATCTTCATCACACAGCGTGTCACCTGTCTTGATCTCCTTGAAACCGACGGCAGCCCCGATATCACCGGCTTCGATGAAATCGATCGGGTTCTGCTTGTTGGCGAACATCTTCATGATACGGCTGATCCGCTCCTTCTTACCGCTACGTACGTTCAGTACATAAGAACCGGCATCGAGATGGCCGCTATAACAGCGGAAGAACGCCAGGCGACCTACGAACGGGTCCGTCATGATCTTGAAAGCGAGCGCCGAAAAAGGTTCCTTGGCATTCGGCTTCCGGACGATGTCCTCGCCCGTGTTGGGGTCGGTACCATGCATGTCCTCGACATCCAGCGGTGAGGGCAGATAGCGGCAGACGGCATCCAGCGCAGTCTGTACGCCCTTGTTCTTAAAGGAAGAACCACACATCATCGGCACGATGCTCAGATCGATCGTAGCCTTGCGGATCGCCTCATGCATTTCAGCTTCGGTGATGCTTTCCGGATCTTCGAAGAATTTCTCCATCAGCTTGTCGTCGTACTCGGCAACGGCTTCCACCAGTTTGGCGCGCCATTCCTGTACTTCATCCATCATATCGGCAGGCACGGGGATCTCGTCGAGGGTCATGCCTTCCGTTTCCATATGCCAGATGATCCCCTTCATCTTTATCAGGTCGACCACGCCCTTGAAATCATCTTCGGCGCCAATCGGCAGCTGCAGGGGAACGGCCTTCGCACCCAGCATGTCACGCACCTGGTTGACCACCATCAGGAAGTCAGCGCCGGAACGGTCCATCTTGTTCACGAAGCCGATCCGGGGTACACGATAGCGGTTGGCCTGGCGCCATACCGTTTCGCTCTGAGGCTCAACGCCATCTACGGCGGAGAACAGTGCGATCAGCCCATCCAGTACACGCATGGAACGCTCTACCTCGATGGTGAAGTCCACGTGGCCCGGAGTATCGATGATGTTGAAATAGTATTTTTTGGTGTTGGCATCAACCTTACCCTTGTCGGTAGGGAAATTCCATTGGCAGCTAACCGCAGCAGAGGTGATCGTGATACCCCGCTCCTTTTCCTGCTCCATCCAGTCGGTGGTGGCTGCTCCATCATGCACTTCCCCGATTTTGTGAATCATCCCCGTGTAGCGCAAGATCCGCTCCGTGGTGGTGGTTTTACCGGCGTCGATGTGAGCCGCAATTCCGAAATTCCTTTGAAATTTTAAATCTGCCATTGTTGTTTATTAAAAAAGTTGCGCAAAATTACGGAAAATTCCCGATGCAAAATGCATGAGAAAGCAAAAAAGAGGCCTACGGGCCTCTTCTTACATATAATTATTTATTAATCTATACCTTGAAGTGCGCAAAGGCCTTGTTGGCTTCAGCCATCCGGTGCGTGTCTTCCTTTTTCTTGAAAGCGCCACCTTCACCCTTGCTGGCGGCAATGATCTCATTGGCCAGCTTTTCCGCCATGCTGCGACCATTCCTCTCTCGGCTGTAACGGATCAGCCATTTGATGCTCAACGAGATCTTCCGGTCCGGACGAACTTCGGAAGGGATCTGGAAGGTAGCGCCACCGATACGCCGGCTGCGAACTTCCACCGCCGGAGTGATATTCGATAAAGCCCTTTTCCAGATTTCATAGCCATCCTCATTGGTCTGCTTGGCTACTTTATCCATAGCATCATAAAAAATATTGTACGCCGTATTTTTCTTACCCTGCCACATCAGGTTATTCACAAAACGGGTCACCAACTTATCGTTGTATTTCGCGTCAGGGGCCAGCGGTAATTTTTTGGCTTGCGTCTTCCTCATTGTTTGTCGGAATTATAGTGCACCGCTCTGGTTTTTAACCTAAAGTAACCCATCGCAGTGCACAGCTTATGATGGGCCTTCGGCCGGCGAACCCGTGGTCCGCCCTTTTTTATTTCTTATTTTTTACCTGCAGGTTTAGCAGCCGCGCCCTTAGCACCGGCCTTTTCCTTCTTCGTACCATACTTGCTACGGCTCTTCTTGCGATCTTTGACCCCTGCTGTATCCAGACTGCCGCGGACGATGTGATAACGCACACCGGGAAGGTCCTTTACACGACCACCGCGGATCAGCACGATGGAGTGCTCCTGCAGATTGTGCCCCTCACCCGGAATATACGCAATCACCTCGACTTTATTGGTCAACCGCACCTTCGCTACTTTACGCAGTGCGGAGTTGGGTTTCTTAGGCGTAGTCGTGTATACACGGGTGCAAACGCCACGGCGCTGAGGACAAGCATCCAAAGCCCGGGATTTGCTCTTTGCACGGATGATCTCTCTTCCTTTTCTAACTAATTGCTGTATGGTAGGCATTCTTACCTTTTTATGTGCGGGAAATGCTCCTTCCAGACAAATTAGCGCATCTCCCGCAAAGCGCTAATTTCTGGCCTTCAGCCGACGGCCATTGGCCGTTCGGATTTTGGGACTGCAAAAGTACAGTCCTACCTCTTATTATCCAAATTTTTCTGTTAATTCTGCCTCGCCGCAGCTATACTTTAAACATCCATCCATGGGTATCGGCTCTTCTCCCTTCCCGGATATCCATCAGTATCCGCCGGACGGCCGGGGCCGCCTTCCAGGTATCGGTATCGAACTTCATTGTATAGTCTTCATATTGAAGCTCTTTGATCATGGAAATGGTCGCTGCCGTGCCGGTTCCGAACACTTCCTTCAACTCCCCGGCCTGATACGCCCTCACCAGGTCGTCGATATGAATAGGACCTTCTTCGACCGTATATCCCTCCTGCCGCAGCACTTCCATAGCGCTGTCCCGGGTGACTCCCTCGAGGATCGTCCCCGATTCGAGGTCCGGTGTCAGCACCTTGTTGCCGATCACAAAGAAGACATTCATGGTCCCGATCTCCTGTACATATTTATGTTCAACGGCATCCATCCACAATACCTGGTCATACCCCTTCTTCTTAGCGACGGCAGTAGCCATCATGCTCGAACCGTAATTGCCTGCCGCCTTGGCAAAGCCGACTCCGCCACGCGCGGCCCGCGTATACTTGTCTTCCACATAAATACGCATCGGCGCCGCATAGTAAGGGCCCGTGGGGCTCAGCAGGATCATGAACTTATACTTTTCGGAAGCATGCACGCCGATCGTATCGTCCGTAGCGAACATAAACGGACGGATGTATAGGGAATAATCGCTCTTCATGGGGATCCAGTCCCGGTCCAGGTCGATCAGCCGGCGCATACCCTCGATAAAGATCTCTTCCGGCACCTGGGCCATCATCATCCTTTCCGCGGATATATTGAACCGGCGATAATTATCGTAAGGCCTGAAAACAAAAGGGCGCCCATCGCGATCCTTGTAGGCCTTTATCCCTTCGAATATGGACTGGCCGTAATGGATGGCGGACAAAGCCGGCGAAAGGCTAAGCGGCTGAAAAGGCCTGATC
>DASZOW010000661.1:0-9753 GCA_035550615.1 Puia sp. | reverse complement strand
GGATATGCGCCAGCTCGTGCGCCAGCATTTTTCTGTTGACGGCGTCTTCCGTATCCGCGCCCTGGCGCCAGAACAGATTACGCAGGAAAGAGAAGGGGGTACCGGGGGCATCCGTTTCGACGAGGTCGTAACCGTCCATGGATCTGCAGAATGATCGTCTTTTCAGCCGATAGAGGCGGATGATCCTGATGGCGGACGAGGTCAGCAGTGCCGCGCCGACCAGCGTGCATAAGCCTATACTGATCCGGATCAAAAGATGTGCGGCGTCTTGGCCGGCTGCTCCCGGCAGCTGCATTCCGCCCAACACGTGAGACGCGCCGCGATGTGCCCGCCAGGGATCCCAGCCGATGCGGATCAGCGGCAATACCAGGGCCAGCGCTACGGAAGCGAGCAGATAGAAACGGTTAAAGCCGTGCATGCGTTTGCCGCGCAGCGCTAACACGTAATAGCCGGTCAAAAGGCCGCTGACTAGCAAGGAGCGGATGAAATAGGAGAGTAGGCTATCCATTATTTTTTTGTTTTCTTCAATTGTTGCAGAAGCAGCTCGAGCTCTTTGACGGATAGCTTTTTTTCGTCTACCAGGAAGGAGACGACATTACTGAAGGACCCGTCGAAATAGCCTTTGGCCACATTCGTGAGCGTATCCCTTGAATACTGTTCTTTGGAGAACTGAGGATGATAGCGATGTATACGGCCGATATTCTCTATCCGTACGATTCCTTTTTCCACCATTGTCTTGAGGATCGTGGCGACCGTATTCTTATGCGGCTGCGGTGCGGGCATCGCCTCTACGATCTCCATCAATAGCCCGCTGCCCAAATGCCATAGCACCTTCATTACCTGTTCTTCGGCCCTGGTCAATGACTTCATGTAAAACTAGGTTTATAGTTTAAAGGTAAAACTATATTTCTAGTTTAAAAAATATTTTTTATTTGATGGCTTAATCCCGTTTGATATGCTTTCCATGGATCATTCCGGATACCAGTCCGCGGTATTTTCCCAGATCGGCCAGGATCACTCCGGCGATATGCATCATTACGAATCCATAGATGACCCATTGCAACAACGCGTGTACTTGTTTGATCTCGCTTCGATATGTCCGGAATAAAGGCACCTGCTCAAAGGCGAGGCCGAGGCCTGTGCATGCCATCAGGATAAGAGCAGCATAGAAGATAAGATAAATGCGTTTTACCTGTATATAATGTTGTTGTTCCAGCTTTCCCTGTTGATCCGCCGGCTTTAAGCGCAGGGCCCTTTTCAGCTGTACGTTTAATTTTTCTTCCGGGGATTGAGCGATCTCGATCACGATCCGCGCCACGACGAGACTGCAAAGCATAAAGCCGATCCATTTATGAAGGTCCCATAGCCGGTCGTTAAAGGCGTGGGCGACGGCTCGCGCCTGGTCCTGACTGGCGACCACTCCCCGGGCAGCCAGCTGGTCATGTACGAGGCTGATATTGTTCTTTGTCCGGAAAAGGGTGGAGGCGAGCAATACGGTGATGATCGATCCGGAGATGACCACGAAGGTGGCCCAATGCCAGATGCGGATCGCTACCGAATGCATGCCATTGAAAACAGGGGCGGGTGCGGGTACGGCGTGCATATTGCCGGGGCTCGAGCTCATTAGACAAAGAATTTGTGGGAAAATAGACAAAAATACAGTAAAAATCCTATCGGATCAGGACGAGGGTTCCTGCAATGATCAGCAGTCCGCCGAGGACAGTCTTTGTATCCAGCGGCTCGCGGAGAAACAGGGCGGAAAGACAGATAGTGAGCGCGACCGACAATTTATCGATGGGCGCTACTTTGCTTACGGGCCCGGTGGAGAGCGCCTTGAAGTAAAAGATCCAGGAAAGGCCGGTGGCGATGCCAGACAGGACCAGGAACAGAAGATTTTGGCGGCTAAGGTTTTTAAGGTCGCGTATTTCGCCGCTGAAGGCGACGATGCCCCAGGCGAGCAGGAGGACGACCACGGTCCGGATGGCTGTGGCCAGGTTGGAATTGATGCCTTTGAGACCCAGCTTAGCCAGGATGGCGGTCAGGGCTGCGAACAAGGCCGACAGCAATGCAAAGTATCTCCACATGGCGTAAAATTAAGCCAGAAATCCTGTAGAAATACTGTCTGATAGGCTGCGTAGGAAATTCCCCATGGGATCACGATGCCAAAGGCCGATGCCGGCTTGGAATTGTATCCAGGCATGCGCCTACTGCCGCGACCAGTTCCTGGGGCGGTTGTTCGTCGGCAAACCACTTTCCCCGGTTCAACCGGAAATTGCCGATAAACATCTTATTGAGGACCACCTGATAGTGTTTCGGGTGTCCATCTTCGTGCTGTTCCGACGAGGGCACGGCCCATCCTTTGTATTCGACGCCGAGGCCGTTAAAGTGTATCGGTATGATATGATTTTCCATACCTCAACAGTAAATAAAACCGTGCCAACCGCGGTCTCATCCACCCACTGCGGCGCCGGGGCGGGTACCATTGCGGTAAGCCGTCGGGATACAGCCGAACTCCGCTTTGAAGTATTGCGTAAAATATTTCGGGTTGTTGAACCCTACGGTATATGCGATCTCGGCGACATTCAGCTGGCTTTTTTCCAGCAGTTCGGCGGCCCGCCGCAGCCGGATATGCCGGATGAGCTCCACCGGCGTCTTGCCTGTAATCAATACCACGCGTTTATAAAAGGTGCTGCGGCTCGTGTGGAATTGGGTGGACAGCTCTTCCACAGAAAGGTCGGGGTTGCCGATCTCCTTTTCGATATAGGCGAGCAGCTCTCTAAGGAAGGTTTCGTCGGCCGAGGTCGCCTCGACGGGAGAGGGGCCTGCCTGTACCTGACGTTGATACGTTTTACGTACCGTTTCGTGATGGTGAACGATATTTCTGAGCTTCGAGAGCAGCACTTCGAAGTTGAAGGGTTTGACGATATAATCCGTGGCGCCTGTTTGCAAGCCTTGCAGTTCTATGCTCTCGCCGGTCATTGCAGTCAGCAGGATCACGGGGATCTGGCATGTTCTCTGGTCGTTGCGGATCTTCCGGCAAAGTTCGATGCCATCCATGTGCGGCATGCTGATATCGCTGACTACCAGTGCAGGATGTGCCGACAGCACTTTTTTCCAGCCCTCGTTTCCGTCGGCGGCTTCGATGATCTTATAATGACTGCGAAGATTGTCTTTGAGATAGAAACGGAAATCTTCGTTGTCCTCGACGATCAGGATCGCCGGCGCGTCGGGGGGCGCGGTGGGTATGCCGGCGGCAGCCCGGATGTTCCGGTTATCCGATGGGGTTGGTTCAGATAAAGGAACCGGTTCCTCCTGCGAGGTCTTCGGGGCAGGCAAAAGAGCCGGCTCTTCCCGTGCGGTGTCCAGGACGGGCAAGGGCAGCAGCACCGTAAAACAGCTTCCCTTATCGACTTCGCTCTGGACGTCCAGCCGTCCATGGTGCATTTTGACGAACTCCTGCGTTATGCTTAGTCCGATGCCGCTGCCCTGGTTGAGGATCGTCTCCGGGACATCATTCTGAAAGAAGCGTTCAAAGATCTTCTCCTGTTTGTCGGGTGCGATGCCGATGCCGGTGTCGTGGATACGGATCGAGAGCAAGACGTCGCCATCCCTTTCTTCGGTTTGTACGGACACGCGTACCGAGCCATTCTCCTGGGTGAATTTAAAGGCGTTGGACAGGAGGTTGAACAGGATGCGTTCCAGCTTGTCATGGTCGAAACGGGTGATCAGCGACCGCCGGTCCGCCATATAATTAAACGAGATATTCTTTTTTTCCGCGAGATCGACAAACGACAAAGAGACCTCTTTGATGAAGCGCATGACATCGCCTTCGCGCAGGTGCAGCCGAAGTTCGTTGACCTCCATTTTCCGAAAATCGAGCAGCTGATTTACGAGATGCAAGAGCCTCCGGGCATTACGGCGGATCATCTCGAACTGCTGGCGTGGATCGCTGGGTGGGTGTAGTCCCGCCAGGATCAGCGAGAGCGGGGTCCGCAGCTCGTGGCTCATGTTGGTAAAGAACCGGATCTTCATCATATCCATTTCGTGCATGCGCCTGGTCTCCCGCCGTTCGTTTTCCAGTGCAAAACGCGCTTTGGCCCGCCGCAGCATCATGCGCCGCCAGACATAGAGGCTGCAGGCCACCAGCAGGATATATGCCGCGTAGGCCCATGGCGTTTTCCACCAGGGAGGAAGAATAACGATCTTCAATGTCGCCACTTTGTCGAACCATTGACCGTCCTCATCGGTGGCCCTTACTTTGAAGACATACTCGCCGGCATCCAGGTTCGTATAGGTAGCCTTACGGATCTTTCCATCCGTCATCAGCCATTTGTTATTAAACCCATCCAGCGTATATGCATATTTGTTAGTAGCATTGGGGATATACCCTAACGAGGCAAATTCGATGCTGAAAACATTTTCCTGATGCGTGAGCGTGATCACGGGCATTTCCGTAAGCGCCTTTTTCAGGATCACGTGCCCGGTGGTCGTATCGCCTACATGTACGGTCTTGTCGAAGACCTGCAATCCGGTGAGTACAATCGGAGGCGCTTTTTTTTCGGGGGCTATTTCTTCCGGACGGAAGATGTTGAAGCCGTTGGGTCCGCCGAACAGGAAGTATCCGTCGCTTGTCGCCAGCCCCGAGCGTTCGTTGAATTCGCGGCCCTGGAGGCCGTCCTGTTCGCGGAAATTGCGGCAGCGGATGTGCAGACTGGAATGAGACGAGCCGCCATAGGTGGTGATCCTGGATAGTCCATTCGGCGTAGAGATCCAGATGCGGTGCATGCTGTCTTCGAGGATATCCCGGATGGTGTTATCGGGCAGGCCATCTTCCGTGGTGAAGCTTTGGAACGTCTTCCCATCGGGGTTAAGGACGTCCAGTCCTTCCCGGGTACCCGCCCATAGCCTTTGTTCGCTATCCATGAACAGCCAGGTGACGTTGTCGGAGCTGAGCTGCGATGTTTCTGTCTGGTAGTGATAGATATTGCCGGTGCTTTTTTCGATCATGTCGATGCCATAGCCGGTGCCGATCCAGAGATTGTCTGCCCGGTCCGTGATGATCGAGCTTACGTAGTTGTTGTGGATGCTGTTAGGCAGTTCCGCCCGGTAGTGGTAAAAGACCTTTCGGCGCCGGTCGAGCCGGTCCATGCCGGCGGCCAGCGTGCCTATCCATAGCTGCCTGTCGGCGTCTTCGCAGAGACACATGACCCGATCGTCTGCGAGGCTATACGGGTCGTCATCGTGGTGGCGATAATGAGTAAATGTCTTGCCGTCAAAGCAGTCCAGTCCGCCGAAATAGGTGCCGATCCATAGTTTTCCTTCCTTGTCCAGCAGCAGGCTAACGAGGATATTGCTGCAAAGACTGTTAGGGTTTTTCGGATCGTGGAGGTATTGCCGGAAGGTGTTCTTTTTCCGGTCGAAATAGATCAGTCCCCCGCCGTTTGCGGCGATCCAGATATTGCCGGCGCCGTCCTCGACGAAATAGTTGACGTCGTCATAGCTAAGCGTGCCGGGGACGTGTGGCACCTGGCGGTATTGCGGGAATTGAAAATTATCCTGGTGATAATAGCTGATGCCGCTTTTAAATGTTCCCAGCCAGATCGTGCCCATATTATCGCGGTAAAGCGTGGTGACGCTGTTTTCCGCGATGCTTTTATTGTCGTCTTCGATATGGCCGACGAAGTGCACGGACATATTTCGTTTATCGATGATGTCTATGCCGCCATGGTCTGTCGCCAGCCAGATCATGCCTTTTGCGTCCTGCAAGGCGGTCAGCACGATATTGCTGTTGAGCCGGTGTTCGCCGGCGTCCAGCGCAAAGTGCCGCAGCGTGCCTGTGGCGGGGTGATAGAAGAAGGTGCCTTTGAAGACCCCGTTAGAGTTGATCCACAGGTCATTTTGTTTATCGATAAAGAGATTGCAGTCCGTGACGGGGATATCGCCGAATTGCCGGACGAGGATATTGGTACGGAAGGTGACATGGAAGGTCCGGCCGTCGACCTTTTCCATGAGTCCGTTTTCATGGAGGACCCAGCAGTCGCCGTTTCCGTCTTCCCGAGCGGTGGCTATGGGGGTCGGGGTCAGGGAGTCACCCGGATCGGGGGCCGGAGTATAGGGTTTCCGGACTGCTGCCGGCGGTACAGGCGCTATTTCTCCCCGATCATTATAATGGTACAAGCCGCTGTCGCGGTAGATGAACCAGTATCCCCGGCTGCAGGATGCAATGGTGAGCAGGTCGTAGCCTGGCAGGCCCAGTTTGCGGAGGTAGTCGCTATAGTTGGGATCGAACCGGTCCAGGGAGGCATCATAAATATTGAACCGGCCTTTTCTCGACTCGACCCACATCCGGCCGCCCGGTCCTTCGAAGATCTGTTCGATATAATTATCGGCGATGGAATGAGGATCGCGCGCATCGTGTTTAAAGACCCGGGTCTGGTAGCCGTCGTACCGGTTGACTCCGGAGACGGTGCCGAACCACATGAATCCTTTGGTGTCTTTGTATATAGCGGTGATATGGTTGTTGGAAAGCCCTGAGGTCACGTCGACATGGGCAAAGATATAGTCCTCGGGTTGGGCAAAAACCCGGGTACTCGGCAGGAAGCAAAGCAGCAGGATAAGCGTCTTTCTGAACTTCATAAGCAATCGTTACCGGAAATTACCCCTTTTTTAAACATTTTCATACCCTTTTTGAACGAAAACATACCCCTCCGGCAGTCCGCATCTGACTATTTTTAGGCCGAAAAATAAACCGATTGCACTAATTGCTTAAGTATGAAAAGTATAAGCTCCTCAATGCGTACGGCTTGCATGGGACTGCTTGCCGTCTTTGTTCTATTCATCCAGCCGGTGGCAGCCCAGCCTCCCACCCATAAGATCACCGGCAAGGTCATCGCTCATAGTACCGGCGCTCCCATTGGCGGGGCCACCGTGGTCGTCAAGGGTTCCCGGAACGCCACCCAGACCGCCGACGATGGCAGTTTTACCATTAATGCGGTTCCGGGCGAGCATTTGGTCGTTTCTTATGTCGGGTACCTCCGGCAGGAGATCGCCATCGGTGATGCGACGACGATCGATGTTGTCTTGACCCAGGATATCAGTAACATGAACGACGTGGTCGTGGTGGGTTATGGCAAGATGAAGAAGTCGGATATGAGCAGCGCCGTTGTTACCATCTCCAGCGCGGATCTCGAAAAGACAGTGAATGTCACCCTGGATGAGGCCTTACAGGGCAAGGCTGCCAACGTCTATGTCGCCCAGACCAGTGGTGAACCCGGGGCCGGCGCCTCGGTGATCATCCGGGGCATCAGCACCGTCACCGGCAACTATCAGCCGCTGTATGTGATCGATGGTGTGCAGATCAGGCCCAGTTTGCCCACGGGGGGCGCGTATAACGTGACGCCCAACCTGGGGAATGAGCTTCAGGGTCTGAACCCGCAGGATATAGAAGACATCAGCGTCCTTCAGGGACCTGCTGCCACGTCCATTTATGGCGCGGCGGGAGCCAACGGGGTTATCATGATCACCACCAAGCAAGGCAAGATCGGTCAGACCCGCGTGAGCGCCACTGAGCTCCAGACCCTGCAGAGCCGGCCTAAAGACCTGCCGGTGATGAACTTGCCGCAATATGCCGTTTATGTACAGAAGCTCGAGAACCTGGGTTTGGTTCCAAAGGAGCCCAGCGAGATCAGCGATCCCAGTATTTTGGGCCCCGGGACCGACTGGCAGAAGGCCCTGTTTCAGAATACCTGGATGCAAAGCCACTCCCTTGGCGTCAGCGGGGGCAACGATAAGACGCAGTTCTATTTGTCCGGCGACTATCTGAATCAGAACGGGATTGCGGTCGGTTCCGGTTTCAAACGCGGCACGGTCCGGCTCAACCTGTCCAACCAGGCGAATAAATGGCTTAAGATCAGTACCAACCTCAGCGCATTTTCCACCAAAGAGAATGTCAACGTCTTCCAGGGGAACATCGTCAATATTGCGTTAAGCCAGAACCCGACGATACCGGTGAAGAATCCCGACGGAACCTTCGGCGGCCCTTCCCCGGCCCAGGCGCAGTATTCCAATACCAACCCGATAGCGGTCGCGCATTTCAATAATAACTATAACACCTCGTTTGGCGCCATCGGCGGGCTGAATGTCGATATCACGCCGTTGAAAGGACTGCTATGGCATTCCGAGATCAACGGTAACTATACGTTTACCAATAACTATCAGTTCAATCCCTCGTATACCATCGGCGCCTACACCAACCCCAACACCACGGGAAGCCGCTCCGCAAACAACAACTGGTGGTATTCCCTCAATACCCGGTTGCAATACGACTGGTCTATCGGCAAGCATAATATGTCTGTCATGGGAGGTCATGAAGCCCAGGTATACGCTTATCAAAGCCTTTCCGCCAACGGGCAGGGATATACGACGAATACCATCCAGGAGCTTAGCGTGGCCAGCACGGTGGTATCGAACCCCACCAGTTCGCGTGGTGACGGCGCCCAGGAATCCTATTTCGCCCGCGCCAACTATAACTACGATCTTAAATATTTTCTCCAGCTTGTCGTGCGGCGCGACGGCAGTTCCAATTTCGGTCTCGACAATCATTGGGGTACCTTTCCTGCCGCATCCGTAGCCTGGAAGATCAGCGACGAGAAATTCATGCAGGGCGCCTCGGGATGGCTCACCGACCTGAAGCTCCGCGGCGAATATGGTATCTCCGGCAATGCCGGCAATGGAGGCGCGATCTATTCCAACCTCTATGCGATCCAGACCGTCTGGGGCGGGGGCTTTCTGCCCGGCAACTATCCCAACCCGGGTCTCCAATGGGAGCAGGACAAAGCCGCCAATGTCGGCTTCGATGCGCATATGATCAATAACCGCATCGAGATCATCGCCGATTTCTATAAAAAGAGCGTGTCCAACCTCATCCTGCCCGCCTTTGGCCCCAGCTATCTTGGCGGCTATCCCAGTGGCGGCTATGGCGGTCAGCTCAGCTGGCCCAGTGAGAACTATGGCTCCATGCAAAACCGGGGGTTTGGAGTAACCGTCAATACGGTGAATATCGCCCATAGAGACTTCCAATGGAAGACGGGCGTCAATTTCTCCATGGACCGGAATAAGGTCACCAGGCTGTACGCGCCGATCTTCAACCAGTACTATTCCACCACCAACAGCCGCCAGGCAGAATTCCTAACCGAGGTTGGCCAGCCCGTCAGCATGATCACCGGCTATATCGCCGATGGTCTCTTCCAGAACTACAAAGACATCTCCGGTCATGCCATCCAGACGTCCAATGGGAAGATGACGGTCGATCCCAGCCAGGGTTCATGGGTAGGCGATATCAAATTCAGAGATGTCAACAAGGATGGAGTAGTCGACAACAACGACCGTACGATTATCGGTAATCCGTGGCCGAAATTCTCTGCTAATTTTACGACGACTTTCGACTACAAGGGTTTCGAGCTGAGCTTTTTCTTTACCGGCGTTTATGGCAACAAGATCTTAAATCTGACCCGGTATGAGAACGAATATCTGCCGTTGGGGACCGGTCCTTATGCCAACCACTTCCGTTCCGATGTGAACTTTGCCGTCCCTAGCAGTCTCGATGCCGCCGACGCGCTTACCGCGACCCTTACGAACCCGGGTTATAAGATCGCCCGTCCTTCCGCCGCCGATGCCAATGGGAATGCCCGTCTATCACAATGGGATGTCGAAGACGGCTCTTACATCAAGCTCAAGAAAGCCCGGATCAGCTCC
>DASZOW010000660.1:0-4568 GCA_035550615.1 Puia sp. | reverse complement strand
GAGGTCACCATCAATACCCAGGAGGTTTGTCCCACCTGCAATGGCACCGGCAAGATCTCCTCTGCGCTGATCCTCGAAGACGAGATCGAAAAGAACCTTAGCTATCTGATCAATCATCAGCACAAGGATCTGATACTCGCCGTACACCCCATAATGCATGCCTATCTCACCAAAGGCGGCTTCCTTGGCATCGGAAGCAGGCAGTGGCACTGGCGGTGGAAATACAAGCAAAAGATCCGCATCCGCGCCAACACCAATTACCATCTTACGGAGTTTCATTTCTTCGACAAACAGGAAGACGAGATCAAACTCTAAGGCGGACCGCCGGCACGCCGACGAAAATAACAAGGCCCCGGTAGAAACCGGGGCCGTCTTTCACTGTCAACATTGAGTCACACATCGTTTATTTCCGCTGCCACCGAGGGCATCGTGCGAACGCAAATAGGTGTTCAACGTGATGATCAATGAGGGGGAGTACCGAGGCATCGGGGATGGGTGTGCCGGTGGGATGCGGAATTTTGCCCGAGACCTCCATTGGCTGCGCGAGGAGGTCTTTGCCGATGAGCAGAAGGATGCTCACCCGCAAGCAGTGAAGTTTTCTCATGTGTAGTTATTAATAGCGAACAATAATTTTCACTACGGGTTCGTCCTTGACGGGGACCAAAGTGCAAACAACTGAAACACAAATACTTATTATCCCATCTATGGCTTCAAATGCACGTTAGTCCCTGTCAATTAAATTACTGTTTTTTTAATTAGAATTTAATTCAACCTTAACAAATTTTTATAAATTATCATTAGCAGACTTTAGCGTATTTGGACGGGCTTCATTGTCAATAGCTTGCAATTGGAACGTCTTCCAAAAAAAATTAAAAGCCCGGACGGATGAAGATATTTGATTATCTATTTGTTTCCATTTATAGATTTCGATCAATGGCTTGTCACTGATGCGCTTAGAAAGAGCCGCTCCAAATTGAATCATATATTTTTAATATATATCTATTTGGCCACAAAAATCGCGGGACCGAATAGATTTCGTGATCTAAAAGATGACATAAGGAAAATGTTAAATCTGTCTCGTGGGGATTTTCGGTCAAATTTTTCCTGGAAAAAATTTTGTGGATTTTCGCCGGTTAATATTCAATCTTTTAACAAAATTCTCGCCTTGGGGAGGGCATTAAGCGTCGCACATAAGTTACTATATATCAACTAAATGAAAGCAAAAATTAGGCGATTTTTGATCGCCGCCGAAGGCCTCTAAAGTTATTCACACCGTCAAAAATTTATTTTGCAATGTGACGCTAATTTGTAATTTAGTGCAAGAATTTAATGGGTTAGTAAGTAAGGGGCTGGCGATTTAGCTGGCCCTTTTACTTTTTATTCCTTTCCTCTTTTCTCACACACACTTTCCAAAATAGGGAACATAATTAGCGATTCTTAAGGCGTATTAGCGGCTACCTTTGAAGCATGAGTAAGATCAAGACGGCATTTTTTTGCAGCAATTGCGGATATGAGAGTGCAAAATGGTTGGGTAAATGCCCTTCCTGCGAACAATGGAACACATTTGTCGAAGAAGTCATCACCAAGGATAACAAAGCACAGGAGAACGAATGGAAAAAGTTCGGCAGTGGCGATAAAAAAGAGAACCGGGTGATATCGCTGCAGGAAGTAGTGAGTGCCGAAGAAAAAAGGATTATCAGCGCCGATCCGGAATTGAATCGTGTGCTGGGTGGAGGGATCGTCGCCGGAAGCATCGTCCTTGTAGCCGGCGAGCCAGGCATTGGAAAGAGTACGCTTTTTCTCCAGAACGGGCTTCGATTACAAAACATAAGAACACTTTATATCAGCGGAGAAGAAAGCGAGCAGCAGATCAAGATGCGGGCCGACCGGCTGAATGTACGCAATGAAGATTTTTATTTGCTTACAGAGACCTCTACACAGATCATCTTTCAGGAGATAAAAAAGCTACGGCCACAGCTGGTGATCATAGATTCCATTCAGACCCTGCAGTCTCCATACATCGAATCCTCGGCGGGTAGCGTCTCGCAGATCCGGGAATGTACTGCCGAATTCCAACGTTTTGCCAAAGAGACGCATACTCCTGTCTTCCTGATCGGCCACATCACCAAAGACGGCAGCATCGCCGGCCCCAAAGTGCTCGAGCATATGGTAGACACGGTTCTGCAATTCGAAGGGGACAGGCATTATGCCTATCGCATTCTGCGCACGCTGAAAAACCGGTTTGGCAGCACGGCGGAACTAGGTATCTATGAAATGACGGAGCAAGGGATGCGCGGCGTCAGCAATCCCAGCGAGCTACTGATCACTCAAAAAGAAGAATCGCTTAGCGGCATCGCTATTGCCGCTACCATCGAAGGTCTTCGTCCCCTGCTCATAGAAGTGCAGGCCCTGGTGACGCCATCGGTATATGGGACGCCGCAGCGGACGGTGAGCGGTTTCGATCTGCGCAGACTACAACTACTGCTCGCCGTTCTGGAGAAAAGAGGGGGATTCCATTTCGGGTTAAAGGACGTCTTTCTCAACATCGCCGGCGGCCTGAAGGTAGAAGACCCTTCCATCGATCTGGCCGTGCTGTGCGCGCTGCTAAGCTCATTTGAAGATGTATCGCTGTCACCCCGGGTTTGTTTTGCGGGGGAAGTGGGGCTTAGCGGAGAGATCCGCGCCGTCAACCGGATAGAGCAACGCATAGCCGAAGCCGAAAAATTGGGTTTTGAACGCATCTTCGTCAGCAAGTACAATCAGAAAGGATTGGGTTCGGTAAAATTCGACATCGAGGTAGTGCCCGTCGGCCGCGTAGAGGAAGTATATCAGCATTTGTTTTAGTATATTTAGAGCCTATGAAGAAACCGCTTCTTCTGTTATTTTTGACCTTTATCATCCTGCTGGTCGCCTGCCGGAAAAATTCATTTAATACTTCGGGCAATGCGCTGATCCAATTTTCGGCGGATACTCTTCTGTTCGATACTGTCTTTACATCTACGGGGTCCATCACCGGGCAGCTCAAGATCATCAATCCAAACGATCAGAAACTACGGCTCTCGACCGTCCGGCTCATGGGTGGCGGCACAAGCTATTTTCATATCAATATCGATGGCTCGCCGGGTCCTGAACAGGATAATATCGATCTCGATGCCGGCGACAGCCTTTACATTTTCGTGGCCGTACAGATCGATCCGCGATCTGCCGATCTCCCCTTTGTGGTGCAGGACAGCATCCAGGTCGCCTTTAACGGAAACAAGCAATATATACAGCTCGAAGCATGGGGACAGGACGCTCATTTTCTCAATAACCAGACTCTCACCGGGAACACTGTTTGGGACAATAAGCTTCCTTATGTCATACTGGGCGGGCTGCAGGTGGATACGAACGCCCAACTGACCATACCCGCAGGATGTAAAATATATTTTCATGCCGATGCTCCGCTGCTGGTCAATGGAACGCTGTTAGTCGATGGCGATCGCTATGACAGTACGCGGGTTTATTTTCAAAGCGACCGGCTCGATGAACCCTATAGCACCTTCCCTGGCAGCTGGCCGGGAATTTATTTTCAGCAGACGAGCAGCGGCAACGATCTGAAATACGCGGTGATCCGGGATGCC
This sequence comes from Puia sp., assembly GCA_035550615.1. Lineage (GTDB taxonomy): Bacteria > Bacteroidota > Bacteroidia > Chitinophagales > Chitinophagaceae > Puia. The sequence continues at coordinate 948 of DASZOW010000660.1, read as the reverse complement.
TATCAATCGGTGGTTGTGCAATCGCCGCCCGCCGGCACCGTGCCAAAGGTTTTATTGGAACAGTGTATCATCGAAAACAGCTATGATGCCGGCATCCTCGGTATCCAGGGCAGTCTGCAAGCCAATAACTGTCTTATCAGCAATTGCGGGAAAAATATCGAGCTGGGGGGTGGCGGCTATTATCAATTCCTGCATTGTACTGCGGCTTCCTATTCCAATCTTTATCTTACGCATATTCAGCCTGTATTGTCCATAGCCGATGTCATACAGGCGGGAAATAATGTTGTAACGGGCAATTTACAGGCGAGTTTTGGGAATTGCATCTTTTGGGGGGGCAACGGGAGCGTCGATGATGAAGTGGTCGTCAGCCGGCAGGGCGCCGGAACATTTTCCGTGAATTTTTCCAACTGTCTCTGGAAGGTGAAGACGGCTCCTGACGGCATAACGAGTACGGCGATGATTGCCAACCAGGACCCGCTGTTCGATAGCGTCAATAATGCTTCGAGGTACTATGATCTGCATTTGCAGCCCGGCAGCCCGGCGCTGAGTGCAGGAATGGCCGCAGGCCTCGCGGTGGATCTGGATGGCAACCCGCGTCCTGCGGTAAAACCGGACCTGGGATGCTATCAAAGGCAATAAGCCGCCCGACCGGCCTTTTAGCAGGACCGTCCATGGCGAGGTTCCGACCACCCATCCCGGAAATCTGTCACTACTTTAAACTTTAGCGTTCAAACAATGTAGTAATTTCGGGAACTTAAATACCTTCCGACCAAAATCAACAATTCTATGGTACGCGCTCTTATTCTCTCCGCTTTTCTGCTTGCCGGCGTCTCCAGCGTATATGATTTTAAGGTCACTGGTCTCGATGGAGGCAATATCGACCTCGCCAAATACAGAGGCAAGAAAATACTGATCGTCAACACCGCCAGCAAATGTGGTTATACCCCG
>DASZOW010000659.1:0-5581 GCA_035550615.1 Puia sp. | reverse complement strand
GCATTTACGATGCGTTACACCTGGTCGAATATTGCAACTATCCCGCCGGGACCTATTATTCCGACCTGCGCGCCAAATACGGCCATCCGCGGCCATACGGTATAAAAATCTGGGATCTTGGCAACGAGGTGGACGGCGCGCCCTGGGAGCTTGGCCACAAGGATGCGGATGATTATGTAAAAATAGCCAGGGAGGCGATGAAGGCAATGCGGTCGGTGGATCATAAGATAGTCTTCGTAGCGTCGGGTTCCTCCTACTATGAGCCTACGGGAAAATGGATCGACTGGAACCGCAAGATATTGAATGGCCTCGGCGACATGATCGGCTATATCTCCATACACCGCTATTGGGAAAGATCCCCCGATTACTATACGCTCATGGGTGCAAGCGCCATGGATTTCGAACAGAAAATAAAAGTGACGGCCGACGAGATCGAGGTGTCGAGGGCGAAAAACAATTTCACCAACCCGATCTATATTTCTGTGGACGAATATGGAAGCCAGGGCAGGAATTTCCTGTCCGTGCTGCCGCTGGCCCAATGCCTAAATTCATTTATTCGGCATGCGGATGTCGTGAAGATGGCCAATTTTACGATGCTGACTTCCCTCTTGTCCAATGATCCTCAAAAAGGAACGTACAGGTCGCCCTTATTTTATACCTACAAATTATTTTCCAACAATTGCCGGGGCGCTTCGGTGGATACCTATGTCGATTGCGATACCTTCCACGTGGGTAAGCTCACGGGTATCCCTTACCTGGACGTGACCGCCGTAGATGCGCGGAAGACGAATACCGTCATTATCAATGTCGTGAACAGGAATAAAGACGAGGCGATCACCGCCAATATTATGGATGTGGGCGGCCGGTTCACTGGAAATGCGACTGCGAGCATTGTGACAACGGACGACCCGAATGCGCCTTTTACGTTCAGCAGAAAAGCAGATTATCCCCCGGTAGTAAAGGACGTTCATATAAACAACGGCAAGCTGTCCTATAGTTTTCCGCCGCATTCATTTACCCAGATCAAAGCGGGCATCGCAGAGTAAACCACCGATAATAAGTTCAATATGAAAAGTTTTTTTTCCCTTGTAGTTATTTTTTTTACAGCTACGGGCGTCTATGCCCAGCCGGGACATGGACTCTGGCTGAGCGATGAAACGGCAAAGCCGGTAACGGTGGTTTGTTCCAGGCATTCCGCCACATTGGACATTGCGCGGGAGGAGTTGCAGCGGGGCTGGCAGGGTGAACCGGGCGTTTCGATGACATTGGTCATCAAAAAAGACAAGGCGCTGAAGCACGACGGTTTCCGGCTCGGGGGGAACACGATCGAGGCGAACACCGATGTTGGCATCTTGTATGGCGTTTATGATCTTCTCCGACGCCAGCGGGCGGGAGAGGAAAGGACAGCCGGGATTTGCAATCCTTCCTACGAAGTGCGCATATTGGATCACTGGGACAACCTTAACGGGACCGTGGAGCGAGGGTATGCGGGCCACTCGATCTTCTGGCGTAAGAACGATCCGTTTACCATTACGGACGAAGACAAAAAGTTATGGCGGGAATATGCACGTGCCAATGCCTCCATCGGCATCAACGGTTCGGTGATCGATAACGTGAATGCGTCGCCGCAGATCCTGACGGCGGACTATCTTGGGCGTGCAAAAGCGATCGCCGACGTGCTGCGACCTTATGGCGTAAGAACCTATCTGGCGGTAAACTTTGCTTCGCCTGTATCGCTTGGCGGCTTGAAGACCGCAGACCCGCTCGATCCGGCGGTGATAGCCTGGTGGAAGGACAAGGTAAAGGCAATCTATGCGCTGATACCGGATTTCGGCGGTTTCCTGGTAAAAGCAAGCAGCGAGGGCCAGCCTGGCCCGCAGCAATACGGACGTACGCATGCGGATGGCGCCAATATGCTGGCGGATGCTTTGAGGCCTTACGGCGGCATCGTGATGTGGCGGGCTTTTGTCTATACGGCGAATGATAAGGACCGGGCCAAACAGGCTTATTCGGAGTTTATGCCGCTGGACGGAAAATTCAGGGATAATGTGATCATCCAGGTCAAGAACGGGCCGGTGGATTTTCAGCCGCGGGAACCTTTTAGCCCTTTGTTCGGCGCCATGAAGAAGACATCCGTGATGCCGGAGTTCCAGGTGACGCAGGAGTACCTGGGCCATTCCGTTTACCTCGTGTTCCTGTCGACGATGTGGGAGGAATGTCTCAAAAGCGACACGTATCAACAAGGCGCGGGGAGCACGGTAGCGCGCTGTACCGATGGCGGTGTTTATCCGCAAAAGCATACGGCCATTGCCGGCGTCGCCAATATCGGGTTGGATACCAACTGGTGCGGTCACCTGTTTGCGCAGGCGAATTGGTATGCATTCGGCAGGCTGGCATGGAGCGACACATTAAGCAGCTCGCGGATAGCGGATGAATGGCTTAAGCTGACTTTTTATAACGAGGCATCCCGGGCAGGGAATGACTGGACGGATAATTTCCTGGCGCCGGTGAAGCAAATGATGCTTGACAGCCGGGAGGCAGCCGTCGATTTTATGATGCCGCTGGGGCTGCATCACATCATGTCCGCCAATGGGCACTATGGCCCCGGCCCGTGGTGGGCTCCCAAAAGGGTAAGAGCCGATTGGACGCCGCCCTATTATCACCAGGCCGGCAGGGACGGCATTGGGTTCGACAGGACGACAAAAGGCAGCGACGCGGTAAGCCAATACCATGAACCACTGGCTTCCGAATTCAACGATCTGGCTACATGCCCCGAAAAATATTTATTATGGTTTCATCATTTGCCATGGGACTATAAGATGAAGAATGGGCAGACACTGTGGGCCGCGCTTTGCTACCACTACGATAAAGGCGTCCGTGAGGTGCGTGGATTTCAAAAGATATGGGATAAGGTGGAACCCCTGGTGGACAGCGCCAGCTTTACAGAGGTTCAGCGTAAGCTACGGGAGCAATGCGCCAATGCGATCTTATGGAAGGATGCCTGTTTGCTTTATTTTCAACAGTTCAGTGGTATGCCGATCCCCTATGATATAGACAGGCCGGTGCATAACCTCGATGATATAATGGCGCATGAGTTCGACCATAGGATGCCGTAGGGGATTTTGCACAAAAAACCGATATTGCGTATCAAATCGGTTTTCATGAATAGCAAAAAGAGGGGGTGGTGGTTGTTTTGGCTCGTGTTGTCCGGACCCGCATGTTTCGCACAAATAAGAGTGCCCAGGCTAGTCAGTAATGGGATGGTCTTACAACGGGATATGCCGTTGCGTATCTGGGGTTTTGGGACGCCGGGCGGGAAGGTCACGGTAAAATTCGCAGGAGAGAGCGCCAGCGGCGTGACCGATGATAATGGGAAATGGGAGGTAGAACTGGGGCCGAAGAAGGCCGGAGGTCCGTACACGATGGACATCGATGGCATCAACCATATCTGGATAAAGGATATCATGGTGGGCGAGGTCTGGTTTTGCTCGGGGCAATATAATATGCAGCTCCCGATGGAAAAGGTGAGGGAGCAGTATGCAGACGTGATCGCGCATGCGGATAATCTGCCGATCCGCCAGTTCCGGATCACCGAACATTACGACTACAAGACGCCGCGTACCAATGTATCCAGCGGGCGCTGGGAGACGGTCAGCCCCGGCACTGTGTTGTCTTTCTCTGCGCTGGGTTATCTTTTTGCGAAGCGGATCTATGAACAATACCATTGTGCGGTTGGGCTCATCGATGCGTGTGTCGGCGATGCGCCGGCCGAGGCCTGGCTTAGCCCGGATGCGTTGCAGATGTTGCCCGAATATGCTTCCGCCGCTACCCGTTATGCGGACAGCACTTATCCGGAGGGCACGGGTCCGGCCGACCGGATGGCGCCAGGCGGACTTTTCAATGGGATGATCGCCCCGGCGGATACTTATACCGTGCGAGGGATACTCTGGTGGCAGGGAGAGGCCAATGTGCCGAAGGCGGGGGAATATGCGGCATTGTTCCCGGCCCTGATCAATGACTGGCGTCAGCATTGGAGTGAGCCCGCCTTGCCTTTTCTGTATGTGCAGCTCGAAGCGCATGGCCCGGTGTCTACCGCGCCGGGAGAAAGTCAATGGGCCGAGCTGCGCGAAGCCCAGCGGATGGCGCTGAAGCTGCCTGGGACAGGGATGACCGTGACGGCTGATCTCGATGAGGATGGAAGTCTGAAGCCGCAGGATCTCGATGAGATCGCCCGCCGGCTGATGTTGTCGGCCGAAGCCATCGCCATCGGGAAGAAAAATATCATTTTTACCGGCCCGCTCTTCGAAACGATGAAGGCGCATGGCGATAAGATACACATCATGTTCGCCGAAGCAAATACAGGGCTGATCGTCAAGGGTGGCGGCGAGCTCAAGGGGTTTGCCATCGCCGGCATGGATAACAAGTTTTTCCCCGCCCATGCCGAGACGGATGGAAAGAAGGTCATCGTGTGGAGCGAGCAGGTAGCGCAGCCGGTGGAGGTGCGTTATGGATGGGCCGACAATCCCTGGGGGATGAATTTATCTAACCGCGATATTCTTTTTAAAGACGGCCTGCCCGCGCCGCCGTTTGCTGGCAGAGTCAGGGCCAGGAAAAAATAAGCGGCCCGGCGCTAAATTGTAATCGGTTACATTTTTTGACCAAATTTGGTTATTTTAGTGGCAAACAGCTCAAACAGCATGAAACTTGCCATTTTTTCCACTACGATCTTTTTCTTTCTGGCCTTGGGGGTGAATGCCCAGCAGGAGGCCTATCTGAATCCTCATCTTCCGCTGGAGGTGCGTGTCGATGATCTGATCTCGCGGCTGACGCCGCAGGAAAAGGTCTACCAGATGATGAACAACACCCCGGCGATCCCACGTTTACATATACCCGAATACGACTGGTGGAACGAAGCGCTGCATGGCGTGGCCCGGAGCGGCATCGCCACCGTGTTTCCGCAGCCTATCGGCATGGCGGCGACGTTTGATGACAGTTTGTTGCACCAGGTGGCGACGGCGATCTCCGACGAGGCGCGGGCGATGTACAATGCCGCCATGAAAAAAGATTATCATGCGCGTTTTGGCGGGCTGACGTTCTGGACGCCGAATATCAATATCTTCCGTGATCCGCGGTGGGGCAGGGGACAGGAGACATACGGCGAGGACCCGTACCTGACGTCGAGGATGGGCGTCGCGCTGGTAAGGGGGTTGCAGGGCGATGATCCGCGATATCTGAAAGTGGCCGCCTGTGCGAAACATTTTGCCGTGCACAGCGGGCCGGAGCGGCTGCGCCATCAGTTCGATGCGGAGGTATCGCCTCATGACCTCTGGGATACCTATCTGCCGGCATTTCATGCGCTGGTAAAGGCGAAGGTGGAAGCGGTGATGTGTGCGTATAACCGCACGGACGGCGAGGCCTGCTGCGCCAATACCTATCTGCTGGAAGACGTGTTGCGCAAGCAATGGGGATTCAGGGGGCATATCGTCTCCGATTGCGACGCCATTGCGGACATCTATGAAGGCCATAAGCTCGTGGATAGCAAGATGGCGGCGGCGGTGCTTGCGTTGCAACGCGGGGTAAA
>DASZOW010000658.1:0-3062 GCA_035550615.1 Puia sp. | reverse complement strand
TCAACATATTGTCTTCCTCGGACATTCCGTCCGGATCAATATACCGGATAGGGTTATTTAATGCATAGTTATAAGGACTCCATCTCCTATTTTGCTCTGCCAGCGGATCAATATTGTGCCATACCATCAATTGCGGATCCTGCATTCGAGCACCAAAATCGTACTCCTCCAACCCAGTCCCGTCACTGAACTCCTGATTCTGCAACTCTTTCCCATTAAAGCGGTATTTGTTTTGAGCGTAGTTTGATCTCAACGCCTTATCCGAGATGCCGGCCATGGTGAGTCCGCCCGGATAATAATGATCCTCCTCCAACATCGGCCCGCTAAAATGCTGTACCGACAAATTATCAAAGAACACCGGCCAGTTTGGCGTCTCGTTACTCACCCAAATATACAAATATCCGCTATGATTTAGCTTGATGGCCGTAGCCAGGGATCGCAAGGCGTCAGGCTGCCCTACAGCTATCGCCCCGCTTTGCCCGTTCCCGGATACATAGTTGAACTGATTATCCACCAGCATCCAGTTCAAATACGCCTTCGGCATCGAGACTGTAGTGGTATCCTTAGACGGCAGGAATGCACTGACAGCATTGTAGACCGGGCCGGCAGATGGATCCGTCATGGCAGCGATCACCCCGTGCGAAGCCCCCGTCAACGTCGCCAGCCCCGAGGCCAGCGAATTGACCACATTATTAAAAGAACTGTTCGGTGATGGTGCGGAACCGGAAGAGGCGTAATACGCATACACCCCCAACGAGATCGAATCGCCGCTCATTACCTTCAACAGCAGAGCCGGCCCCATCTTCTGCCCGGCCCCATCCACCTTAGCCACCGAATCGTTGGGCTGGGTACCATTGGGCTCTGCCGGGAAGCCGCCACCCGGCACCTGGTTGGCCGCAAAGCTTGTCGAATCGATATTGTAGAATAGCGCATTCTCGGTATTACGATAAGCCGACTCCATGGTCGCCACATATTGTGCCGTGTCCTTCTCCTGCGAAAGCAGCACCCGCGTGTTGCCCAGATGATCCTTTTCGTAGAAATCATATTCCCAGCCATAGGCCGAGTCCCCAGCCAGATATCTATGAAATGCCCACCGCGCCCGCCCTTCCTCGTGATCGACAAATTGTAGCGTATCCGAGCCACCGGTTGTATTAACCAACGATGTCCTCCGCTGATACTGGAATCCGTCCAGATATAAAGTCGTGGTCACCACGCGAGCCGCACTATCCACCGTTTGTTTGGTTAGCTTATTCCCCGCCGCATCATACGTATAGAAGATATTCCCCTTCCCTGCCATGTGCACTCGTTGCGGCAAATTCAGGTAGTTATAATAAATGGAATCTATTCCTTTGTTATTATCGATCGTAAGATTGCCATTGCCGTCATACCGGTAATCCGAATCCTGCTTGTTCCCCCGATAATGAAAGTCACCCAGCGAGCTGGCCGTATCATTGGCCGCATCCTGCACCTGGGTGAGTTTATTGCTAATGCCGCCATTTTCATAGATATAGCTGAGTACGTCTATATTGCCGGTAGGGTTACCCAGTCTAAACCCATGTTGGTTCATGGTCAGAATATTGCCATTGGCGTCATAGCGAAGACTATCGACGCTATAGTCCATCTTAGACCGACCCCAACCCTGAATATTATCCAGATAAGCGGCGCCAGTCAGACGATTTATCGGGTCATAGGTAAAGTCATATTTTCGGCTCACCCCATCGCCCGCGCTTTTCCAGACCGTTCCGGAAATATTGCCGTTATACATCGGAGCCAGATAGCTGTTTCCAGCCACGCTGGCCTGATTATCATAGCCTAATTCCATCCCAAAAAGTTCTGTGCCTGACCCGCAACATATTGTTTATTGATCCCGGTGATCCAACCCCGCACATTGTATTCATATACCAAACTGTCGAGCGGTTTCCCCAAAAAACCATTCCCGCCAAGGTATTTCGCCCGCAGCTGGCCCAATTCATTGTATTGCATACTGTCGATCAGCTGGTCCCCAGCCGCGCCATCTATATTTTTATAGATGCTCGTTATCCGAAAACCCTGATCATAAGACATTTTTGTCAGCACCCGATGGTATTGTGCGGTATTGGAAGGTTTGGCCGTGCATAGCAAAGTCCGTAAAGGGTTTCCACTGAAGTCGTATTGATTAGTCAACGTATTATAGATTTGATCAAGAACACGCTCGCCACCAACCAGATTCCAGTCTTGCAGTTGATCAATCAATTGCTGGAATTCTATGGTGAGAGAAAGGCCGATCAGCATTTTGGCCCCTTGGGCTACCAGAGCATGTCCGACCCACTTACCAAAAAATACGACTATAGCCTCCACTCCCCCTCCCTGTACTTTAACCAGCTGTTGTTTGAGTTCGTTGTACGTAGAGGCGATCCGTTGAGCGATAGACAGTTTTTTTGGGACAGGCTACGGCGTTTCCAATCGTTTTCCGAGCAATACTTTTTCTTTTTCATCGTCTTTACAGACTTGAACCCCGCGGGGCGAGAAGCCGCCCGGGCAAGGTTTTCCAACTGGCTCAGGGAAGATACGGACATAACCCATCTCGCAGACCGGATTATGTTCCTGCCGATCAACTTCAGCGAATTGTCTTCGATCCAAAATGGCTTCAGCATTTTCAGCAATCAATATGTAAAGAGGAGCTGGGACATGGTTTTCACGGCACAACCTAGCCCTTACGGATATCACGCACGTAATGATCATGAGCTTGACGAATTTATCGAATTCAAGAAATATAATCTAAGGATTGACATCACTCCGGGCAACTCCAAGTTCTGGCGTTTCGGTTTACGGTTTCTCAAAGAGAAAAGATTGCCGCCTCGGAACCAAGATCGCCATGCCGACTCCGAAATCGCCGACATTTGCCTCTGTGCGGGAGATGCCAAATTGAGTGACAACGGGTATCATCTTTGGAACCATCCTGAGCAACTCGCGCTTTCTGCCCACCATATTTCTTCACTAGAAGCCGGAGGCGGGGGAGTGAATAGTTACAACCAAAACTCTGTTACCCTGATCATATTTCCAGAAAACAACGGGCAGCGGGT
>DASZOW010000657.1:0-1802 GCA_035550615.1 Puia sp. | reverse complement strand
GGAGGATATAATTGCCGTTGGCGTCGTACACGGGCGTGGTAGGCGCCCAGGCGAGGGCCTGGCCCAGAGAGCCGCCCCTGCCGTTGGTGCCGCTGGTATTGTGGTTCTCGTTCCGAACCCCCGCAAAATTGAGCCGGAAAGACAAGTTCTTCATCAGCTGTGATGTCAGGTTGGTGCGTAAGCTATAGCGCGTATAGTCCGAATTATCGATGACCCCTTTCTGATTGAGGTAATTGGCGCTGACCAGGAAACTGGTCTTGTCGGACCCGCCGGAAAAAGTGAGCTGGTGCTCCTGTCCGGGCGCTGTTCTGAAAATTTCGTTCTGCCAGTTCGTCCCGCCGGTCTTTTGGAACTGTGCGATCTGATCATCGGTGAACCGCGGCGGAGACGAAGGCGTGAGCACCGCATAGCGGGCATTGACTGTCTGGGCGAAGTCCGCCGCATCCATGACGGGATAACGTTTGATAACGTCGGCCGAATAATACTTCGACGTGACGTCGATGGCCATCTTTCCTTTTGTCCCGGTCTTGGTGGTAACGATCACCACTCCATTGGCGCCCCTGCTGCCGTAAATGGCGGTAGCCGATGCATCTTTCAATATCTCTATACTGGCGATGTCGTCTGTGTTCAGGGTGGTAAAGTCCGCGCCGACAAAGCCATCCACGACATACAGCGGGCTGTTATCGCCTGTCAGCGAGTTGGCGCCCCGGATACGGATCCGTACATTACCCCCGGGAGAGCCGGAAGACGTCGTCACCTGTACACCAGCGGACCTGCCTTGCAAGGCCTGATCGAGCCTGACCACCGGCGCATCCTGGAAGTCTTTGGCCGTCACCGTGGACAGAGAGCCTGTTACGTCCCTTTTCCGCTGCGTACCATACCCGATCACCACGGCATTCTCGATCTTGCTTTCATCCAGCTGCAGCTGGACATTGATCGTGCCCGAAGCAGATACTTCCAGCGTTCGATAGCCCACATAGGAGATAACCAGCGTGCCTCCGCCATCGGGCGCCTGCAAGGTAAAGTTGCCATCCGCGTCCGTGCTCGTGCCCCTGGCCGATCCCTTGAGCTTTACGGAGGCGCCGGCCAGCGGTTTTCCATTCTCGTCCCTTACCATACCATGAATGTCCTGAAAAGCAGGAGGCGGCGGCATGGCAGGATCGCGGGCTTCCTCTCTCGATTTGATGACGATGATCTTGTTGGTGATGGTGTATTCCAGGTGCTGATTTGAAAAGCAAATAGCCAGCACTTCGTCAAGGTCCGCGTCCTTTACGTGAATGTCGATCGGTTGGGCTTTTTTAAGCAGGTCCTGGTCGTAGAAAAACAGATAGTTGCTTTGCGCGCTGATCTTCTTCAACACTTTCGCCAGAGAGATATTCTTCTCTGAAAGCGTTATCTTTTGAGCAAAGCCGCCGGCGCTGACGTGCATGCAGGCCGTCAATAGTAAAATGGCGGTTAACTTCATGATCCGCATTGTTTTATTGCCCGCAAGATCCTTATGGCAGGCAATCGTTAGTAGTGGAGGTTTACAAAGAGCCTTGAAATCCATAACTTTGAGTGTTTGGGTGAGTTAATAAGCAGTCCTACCAGATTGTATAATTATAGTCAACCTGAACATCCCGCCGGGGAGTGCCGTTAACACTTCCCGGTTTTTTGTTCCGGCTAACCGATGAAAACAATATTTCCCATTCAGGGTGTCACCGTCAGCCTCCTGCCTTCAATGCGGAAATGAACATGGCTCAGTTCCAGCACCTTCAGCGTCTCCGACAAAGGCAGATTGCGGAAGACCTTTCCCGTGAAAT
>DASZOW010000656.1:0-2348 GCA_035550615.1 Puia sp. | reverse complement strand
AAATAAGCGGCCAGCTCGCTCTTTAGCTGGTGCAGTTTTTCGGGACTGGACAGGGGTTTATCCCTGGCCATGATATTGAGCAATTCCATAAGCCGGAAGCGGGAAGAGGCGACGCGGAAGGCCATCATCGTCCGTTCTTCCGTTTGATATTGTTCGATGGAATCTTTGTTGAGATGTTTGAGACAGAGATCGACAAAGGGTTTGTTCTCCTTGAAGAATTGCGGGATATAGAGGTTCTTTCGGCCTTCATAGGACTGCTGGTCGAAGTCTATCGATCTAATGCGGTATTGGTAGTCTTCGATGTCTGGGGTTATATCCACGACGAAATTATAGGAACGCATATCACCGAGCAGCCGGACGAAACAGCGTTCGTTGAATTTGACGAATTCTTTGGACAGCCGGATCTTGTTGGTCTGGGGATCGTCGAGAAAGTTTTTTATGAAGAGGTCGCCAGGGATGCCGGGAATATGTTCTTCCACAAGCGTGTTATGGTGGGTGAAGAACGTGATGCGGTTCGGTGAAAGCAGGTGTTCCAGCTCGAGGCCGTAGATGCGTGAGGCGTCGGCCTGTTTGATGTAATAGTGATCGTAGTTGTCGTTATACTTGTTGACGATGCGGATACGGAAGGGGTTGGAGTTGGCGAAAGCGCAGAAGTCGATGCGGGCGACGTCGAGATGTTTGGTAAAGGTGAGATCGCCTTCCGTTTTCAGGATCGCATACATCTGCACGAGTCCATCCCGGATAAACTCCCAGTGCCGCATATCGTAAAGGGCCGTTTCCCATAGAGTATCCTGTTGATTCTTGTCTTTTAGCGGCACGGAATAGGTGATGTGATTCAAAAGGTCCTGGTAGGAGACGGGTAGGCGTACTTCGCGGCCGTGGTGTTTCAGGTAGCCGCGTAAACCCTCATTAACCGGGAAAATGGGTTTTTTCCGGGACGGTTTGTTTGATCCATTGTTTTCGGTGGCCGCTTGCAGATCGGTAAAGTCCATGCGGTGCTAAATTAGCATTTGTTCGCGTAACTGTTCGAATTAGGCCGGCTGGGGACTGGTCTTCGTCAGGAACGATCTGCAAGGGTAGTGGTATAGGGGGACAGGCCGGGAGGGTAGATCATCGATGAAGGCCTCCTGCTAAAATGCCGGGGTCGCAAATCATGGATTACGATTTAGCAGGAGGTACCGGCTTGGTTTTTTCGGACGTTGGATTTTGGAATGCGTTTAGTCCAGGGGTCAATCAATCGCAAACGGTGAAACTTCAGAATTATGGATTAGGGCTTCTCAGGTTAGGTATTGGATCGCGTTACTGAATTAAGTATTCGATCGTGTTACTGAATCAAAAGTAGACCCTTGCTATAGATTAATCAATAGAGGTTTTGCTTTATTTAACCGCTTCAGCTTTTACCGATATTTTCGTAATCATTACGTTGTTGCATCGTAAATCTACGTAGTCGGGTTGGGTTCAGGCGCCCAGCGCGTGGATGAGATCATATTTGGTGACGATATGATAGTTGCCGCTGTCGTCTTTTCCAAGCACAGCCCCGTTTTCCCTGGTTATCAGCGTACTGAGTCTTTCCAGCGGGGTATCGAAGGAGACGACGGGGTAGGGTTTTTCGAGCAGTTCGCCGATGCGTTTGCCTTTGATATCTGACCCGTTCGTCATAAGCCGCGTGAAAAGTCCGCTTTCGCTGATGGCGCCGACGGGGTCGCCGTTCTTCAGCACCGGAAGGTTTTCGATGTGGTATTTTTGCATGATCTCGAAGGCTTCGGCGACGGTATTTTCGGGGCTGGCGGCAATGAGGCGTTTGGCGCCGCGGCCGGCAATGATATCCTTGAAGGTTTTGACGTCGAGGAATCCACGTTCGATCATCCATTGATCGTTGTAGATCTTGCCGACATAGCGGCTGCCGTGATCGTGCAGGATGACGACGACGAGATCGTCTTTTTTCAACTGGTCTTTGAGCTGTATCAAGCCTTGCATGGCGGTGCCCGCGCTATAGCCACAGAACAGGCCTTCTTCGCGCGCGATTCGGCGGGCCATGATGGCGGCGTCTTTATCGGAGACCTGTTCGAAGGCATCGACATATTTCATATCATAATTCTGTGGCACGAAGTCTTCGCCGATCCCTTCCGTGATATAGGGATGCACCTCATTGAGGTCGAGCTCTCCCGTTCGGAAATATTTGGTGAGCAGGGAGCCATAGGGGTCGATGGCCCAGACCTGGATGCCGGGGTTCTTCTCCTTAAGATATTTGGCTGTGCCGGTTACCGTCCCGCCGGTACCGGTGGCGACCACCAGGTGCGTGATCTTGCCATCCGTCTGATCCCAGATCTCCGGGCCGGTGGATTCAT
>DASZOW010000655.1:0-2371 GCA_035550615.1 Puia sp. | reverse complement strand
GGGTGGCGGTTTGGGCGGTAAAGGCCTTGCCTTATATGGACAGGGCATTCGGGGATACGCTGGCGTCGTTGACGAGACGGTATAAAGCGCAGGTAAATAAGCTCAGGGCTTCCAATCCCTTTGGCGTGCCGATGGCTGGAGGGGGATGGGCGGGGGACGGCGCGATTATCGGCTATGCCATCACCAACTATTATTTGCATGAGGCATTCCCGGAGATTATCGACAAAGAAAGCGTTTTTAGCGGGCTCAATTATATTTTCGGGTGTCATCCAGGGTCTAGCATATCCTTTGCTTCGGCGGTGGGTGTTCATTCCAAGGAAACAGCGTACGGGAATAATCGTGCCGATTTTACCTTTATTGCCGGCGGCGTGGTTCCGGGCGAATTGATCCTGCACCCCGATCTTCCCGAGAACAAAGAGGACTGGCCGTTCCTGTGGGGCGAGAACGAGTATGTGATCGATGTCGGAGCTGCTTATATTTTCCTGGTAAATGCAGTGCACAAATTATTGGAGAAATGAAAAGATACAGTTTGCTTTTAGGATGGTTGGGTGGCCTGGCGATTCTCGTGGCCGGCAGGGCAGCGGCGCAAAACCCACTGATAAGAAATCAGTTTTCCGCAGATCCATCTGCCAGGGTATTCGGGGATAGTATATATGTTTATCCCTCCCACGATATCCTCGCAACCCCGGGACATGGTCGCGTCGGCTGGTTCTGTATGGAAGACTATCATGTTTTTTCCTCCGCCGATCTCACCCATTGGCGGGATGACGGGCGGGTGGTAAGCCAGTACAACGTACCCTGGGTAGATTCGGCATCCTATAGCATGTGGGCGCCAGATTGCATTTACAGAGACAACAAATACTATTTCTATTTCCCCGCACAGGTCAGGAAGACCTATGGCAAGGGTTTTGGCATCGGCGTAGCGATTGCCGATAAGCCTTACGGACCCTGGGTCCCACAGGCTGCGCCTATCCAGGGGGTTCATGGCATCGATCCGGCCGTCTTTATCGACAAGGACGGGCAGGCCTATCTGTATTGGGCGGAAGGGAATATTTATGTCGCCAAATTAAAGGCCGATATGCTGGAGCTGGCGTCCGAACCCGAGATCATCCGGAATCTGCCCGAGAAGGGATTGAAGGAAGGTCCATTTTTATTCGAGCGCAATGGCGTATATTATTTGACCTACCCGCATGTGGCAGATAAGACCGAGCGGCTGGAATATGCCGTCGCCGACAACCCCATGGGACCTTTTAAGGTGACCGGTGTCATCATGGATGCCACCAGGGATTGCTGGACGAACCACCAATCGATTACCCAATATAAGGGACAGTGGTATCTGTTTTATCATCATGATGATTATTCGCCGCATTTCGACAAGGCCCGTTCCATCCGGGCGGACAGCTTGTTCTTCAATGAAGACGGGACGATCAAAAAGGTCATACCGACACTGCGGGGCATCGGTGTTGCCAGGGCTTCGGAGGAGATACAACTCGACCGGTATAGTGCTATCAGCGACCAGGGGGCGTCTATTGCTTTTCTCGATACGGCCGATACGTTCAAAGGTTGGAAAGTGATCCTGGATAAGCCAGGGGCCTGGGCGCAGTATAATACGGTCGATTTCGGGGACAGCAAGCCGGGATCGATGCAGGCGAGGGTGCGTTCGGACGCCGGGGGAGTGATACAAGTCCACCTGGATGCGGCGGACGGGCCGGTGATCGCCGAAATGAAGGTCCCGAAGACCGGGGAATGGAAGACGGTCAGCACTCGCATTAAAGGTTTCCGACCGGGGGTACACAATATTGTTGCCAGTCAAAAGAAAGGCGATAACATCGAGGTGGACTGGGTTAGCTTCCGGTAAACGGTCCGAACCATTTAGCATAACATAAATGCCCGATATATGAAAAGACTATTTTTTATCTTATTGCTTTGTTTCGACTCGGCGCTCTTGTTCTCACAAACCGCAACGATAAAGATCGATGTCAAAAGGCCGATCGGAAACATCGACCCGTTGATCTATGGCGTATTTATGGAGCCTATCCATTTCAATGGTGCCAGGATGGGCCTGCCGGATACCGTTAATTTCAATACCCTGTACGGTACATTGTACGACCCCCGCTCCCCGCTTGCCGACAGTAACGGCTTCCGCAAGGACTATATCGACGCGATGCGCGAGTTGAAGATCACCAACATGCGGTGGCCCGGCGGTAATTACCTGATGGGCTATAACTGGGAAGACGGGATCGGGCCGAAAAAAGACCGGCCGGTACGGATCAACCTGGCGTGGGGAGGCGCCGACAACAATCATGTCGGGACCGACGAATGGATCGAGCTGAATAAGTCGATCGGCAGCGAGAATATACTTGGCGTAAAC
>DASZOW010000654.1:0-6720 GCA_035550615.1 Puia sp. | reverse complement strand
GGTCTATGGTCCCTGGTACGGTATGAATACCCCGGGCCATCCATTGCCAGCTATCGAGGACGAAGTGCGCCAGCAACTGCACCTTTTCTTCCGGATAGGCCCAGGACGTGCCTTGCAGTTCCCAGGCCAGGCGGACATTGCCCTGCAGATAGGCCGCGCCGTATTGATATTCCTGAAGCCGGGCTCCATGCTGATGAAAGCTATAGTCCGGCTGGAGGCCATCGCGATTTGTTATCTGTACTTCGTCGGCCAGGAGCCGGGCGCATTTTCGGATCAGCGTATCGTTTCCCTTGAGCGCCCCGAGATGCAGTCCCAGGTCTGCGCTCCAAACCAGGTTGGCGCCCTGTCCATGCCCCTGAACCCTGCATTGCCCCAGCACTTGCAGCGCGGCCGCCAGCCTGTGCGGATCGAGCGTATCCCGCAATAGAACTATAATGTCCCGCATGTATTGCGGGACACCGATCTCATTATGCCACCAGTTGCTGTTATGATAACGTTTCTTCAGCCAGTGGTCCAGTGTAAGAGTGATCGTCGACCATAACGCGGGATCGTGGTAATGTGGCGATCCGGGTTTCGACCAGGCCAGCGCCAGCGCGCGGACGCGTTCCAGATGTCGAAGCGGTTGCCAGTTCGCCCGCTGCGTATCCAGGTAATCGATATCGGCCCAGCGGCCCGTGCTATCCGGGCGAAGCGTGAGTGCGGCGCGATCTTCCGCCTGTGGAGCGGCATGATAAAGATAGCGCGTATACCGGTGTAGGATGGTGTCTTTTTCCGCCAGCTGTTTGTAACGCAGCAAGGCTTCTACATAATAATAATCGGCGTAGATCAGCGATACATCTACGTCCGAATGTTTTGGGTAATTGCCCGTCCCGTGTTTCAGCAGGAAGCCGCCGTTCCCGCCCGTGGCAGCCAGATAGGCAGGCGACATCAGGCTTTGCAGGATATGTTCGGCGGCCGAGCGGTATCTTGCTTTTTCGCCGCCATGTGTGTAGCGGGACAATTCCAGTAAGGCGGAGCACAGGATCGAGCCCGCCGAAACATCGCGGGGGGTGGCCGATCCCGGGATGCCGGTATAACGCGGCGCATCGAAGTCCCAATAGGGGATCCCATCGGCCGGCAGACGGGGCAGGATGTAACCGGCGATATGCCTGGCCTGATCGAGAAACTGCGGGTCCCTGGTCTCGCGGTATACCATCGTATATCCATACAGCCCCCAGGCCTGGCCTCTCGACCAGGCCGATTCATCGGCGGCGCCCTGTACGGTCTGTTTCTTTTTTACCGCGCCCGTCACCGGGTCATAGATGACGAGATGATACGAGCTATAGTCCGGCCGGAAATGGTTCGCCATCGTCGTACGGGCATGACTAACCGCCATCTTATAAAATGACGAGTCGCCGGAGATCCTGGCGCCGGCGAAAAGCAGTTCGAGGTTCATCATGTTGTCGATGATCACCATGAAGCGCGAGGAATCCGAGTTCCATGACCGGGTGCATCCAACCTTGTCCGAGAAGCGGCCGGCGAGCGACCGGGCGCTGTTGAGAATGACCTGTGTATTATCGGCGCAGTGTTCCAGCTTTTCCGCGTTGCCGAAAGAGCAATACATCATGAATCCGAGGTCATGGGTGTCTTTGTTGTACTGTTCCTTTGCCAGGGGGATCAGTTTGCGGAAGGCTTCATGGCGAAGCGTCGTGTCGCCGGTTGCCTCGAAGAGGTAGAACAATTCGCCGGGATAGAAGCCCGACATCCAGGACGAAGAGCGGCCCATTCCCCAGCGGCCGTTATGCGGATCGAAGGTCTCCGGAAAGCTATCCGTGGGAGTCCGTCTGACCAGGTGTTTTATCTGTGCCGCGGCGCGTTGCAGGCGGTCGTTGACTGTCCGCAGCAATATTTCCTTTTCCGGAGCGACCACTCGTCCCAGCTGTTCCGGGGTGAGCGTTGTCGCGGGGGTGAAGGCGGCGCTATTCATATAATGTTCGAGGCTGTAGCGCAGCTGGCGCGCGGCGGGACGCCGGTCCAGGTTATGCGTGATATCCATCGAGACCAGGATCAGCTTACCGCTGCCTACGGATGCTTCGATGACATCGGCCATCCGCCGGTTCTTGAAGAAATTGTCGATGACCCGGACGATCGGATGCAGTTTAGGCAAGGAATCCAGGATCATCGTTTTGGAAGAAGTCACCAGGTCCCACCATTGCCAGTCCGAATACGGTTCCGTGGGGAAGTCCGCCAGGGCGGGGTGGCGGGGATCACAGAGTAGGCCCATGGTGCCCGGTTGGTCCGGGAAATGGACGGGGCTCCAGAATACCGGCGCAAAGCGGCCGGCGACGCCTGTGACGGCGATGGTATCCGGGTTCAGCAGGACGTTGCGGCCTTCGCGGAGGTCGCGGAGCGCGTCGTCGAGGGTGGTGTCGAAGATAATACCCTGATGGGAAGCGCTGGGCGGCATCACGTGCGGATAGACCCAGATGCGCCATCGATTGCGATAGGGTGTGCCGGTCAGCCGGACCTCGATGGTCAGACAGCTTGCTTTGCGCAGGCTTTTAAGATCGATAGAAAACTTACCAAGCGAGTGGCCATTGCCGAGAGCGATATCCGCCGGGGCGAGCTTGCCGCCTGCTATCTGCTTACCTGACGCATTTTTGGCGGTCCATTCCGCGACGCTGGCTTTGAGTACGTGGTCGCTGAAGTTGGCTACTTCGACGCCGGCTTCGAAGGTCTCGTTATTCTCATAGACCGCTTTTTCATAGCGGATCAGCGGGACGACGGAGGAGCAATACATGCGGTGCTGAGCGGGTGTGACCAGCCCTTTGCTATCCCAGAAGGCATCCAGGATGCCCACGAGCGCTGTGCCTTGTCCGGGGAAGTCGTGGAGGTCGAGCAGATCGAAACCGCTCATGCCCCGGGTCTTCAGCGCCCTCTCGATCTCCTCTTTGTACAGGTTGGCGGCAAACTTGCCGCTGGCCATCGTGAAGGCGGGTGAGAGGTCGAGCATACCTTTCCGCTTCAGATCATTGCGGATCGCTTTAAAGTTCAGGGGGTCCAGCACACCCGTGTATTTGTCGATCTCGGCGAGGCGGGGATATACACTATACTGGCCCATCTCGTGGATGATGATAGGGATGGGAAGGCCGTCGATGGCTTTTGTATAATCCGTGGAGAAGGATGGGGGATAGGTATTGAAGATGCCCTGTCCGCGGACCCAGCCTTTTTTCGTGTATTGTGTAATATAATAATCGTCTCCCGGCTCGGGCCATTTGCCGTGACCGGCCTGAAAGGTGAAAGTTGTGGAGGTATACAGATGCCGGGGATCCATGTCCCGGAGCTTTTTCACCATGCCGGCGAGCCAGGAGAAGTCGCCGTCCAGCTCGTTGCCCATGGACCACAGACAGAAGGAAGGATGGCTGCCGTATGCGCGGCTGATCCGCGTCGCTTCTTCTTCGAGGAAGCGATCCAACCGGGCATCGAGACCGGCGTTCTTGTTCCAGAACGGAAGCTCGATCTGCAGATACATGCCCAGCGAGTCGGCGACCTCGAAGGCCGCTTCCGGCGGGCACCAGGAGTGGAACCGCAGGTGGTTGAGGCCATAATTCTTTGCCGTAAGAAATACTTTGCGCCAGCCTTTTCTCTCCATGGGTGGATGACCGGTGAGCGGAAAGATATCACATTCGAGGGTGCCGCGGAGGAAGAGCCGCCGGCCGTTGATCCACAGCAGGCCATCGTGCTGGCTGATCTCGCGCAGACCGAAGGTCGTCGAGGCCTGGTCGAGTGGGGCGGCTGTCGACGTGTTATGGCCGGCAACCGGATGATCTCCGGACCGAAGCTGTACCCGTACCGAATATACGTGCGGATGGAACTCGTCCCATTCTTTGCATGCGGTGATGGGCATGACGATCTCCTGCGTGGTATCGCCGTTGGAAATGACTTGCGTTTGGCTGGCGACCAGCGTTTGGTGGTCGTCGAACACCTGTGCCGTCAGTGTTCCGTGGGCAGGCGGCGCATGGAGGAGCGTCCTGACCGTAAGCTTTTTATCGCGCAAGGAAGGATAAGCTGCCACGGATTCGATATGCGCTTTGGCATGGGCGATGAGCTCTATACGGCCGAGAATGCCGTTCCAGATGATCTGCGTGCCATCCGTGTAGGCATGCGCCATGTCCTGTACCGACATGTCGTATTGTTTCGTGTTGTCGATGCGGATCCCGATCCGGTGTTTGCCCGGGGGCAACAAGGCGGTAACGTCGTAGCGGTGAGGCGTCGAGAGACTTTCCCGGATGCCGGCTTCTTTGCCGTCGATCCAGACCTTCGAGGTCCACAGGACCCGTTCGAGCAACAGCTCGATATCCTTGCCCGCAAAGCTGCGGGGTATCTCTATGTCGCGGGTGTACCAGGCATAGCCGATATAGGAATGGCGACGGGTAAGATGTATGAGCACTTGTTTATCGAGGCGGTCGGCGGTCAGGGTAGTCGGCGTCCCGATGCCGGCATCGTCGAGGGTACCCGGGAGATGGATATTTTTTTCGATGTGCTGACTGTCGAGCCGTACGTTCCATGTTCCGGCGAGAGAGATCGTCTGCTGGGCGTGGCCCGCCAGCGTCAGACCAGACAAAAAGAAAAGCAACGTCATTATCCTGTTCATCATCATACGTTTTGGGTGGTCGTCAATAAATTGTCCTGTTCTTTCCATTGAGTCATGAGCGCCAGATGAGTCTTGGCCCCGAAGTGCATCTGATCGAGCTCGAGCACGCGTTTCAGCGAAGCGTCCGCTTCTTCTTTGTTGCCTGCGCCCAGGTATCCAAGCCCCTTCATATAATAACAGTGGATGCGGTTACGCCGGTCGAGGTCGTCTTCGAAGATCAGCAGGTCGGGCAGGGAGACAGCGAAATAGTCTATCTGGACTTCGTCATCCAGGTGGGCATGCCCATAGTCGACCAGCGCAGCGAAGATGTCGTCTGCTTTCCGGCCATCGCCGAGTTTCCGCCAGGCCAGCCCCTGGTAAAAGATCTTATCGGGTGGCGTGTCGTTGTAGAAGATGGCGGCGGCCGGCGCCGAATCACCTTCCGTGGCGCGGATGAAGCAGGACTTGGCCGCGGCCGGTTGGGACATGCGTTCAAAGGCGATGCCCAGCCAGTAGAAGACATCGTTCTCCCTGGCGCCTGCCAGCTTGCCTTCCCCCAGGTTGTGCGGGTATTCTTGCGTTTTCTCCAGCAGCGCGACTGCCGCGTCATATTCCCCTTCCAGGATATGTCGTTTAGACATTTCCGTGAGACTATACAGATATTGTGCCGAGACCTTTCCTTCGCCACCTTCCCAGGGATGGAACCGGCGGGCCATGATCTGGCGGTAGGCCGTTTCGTATTCCCCGGTGATATTATACAAGGCGGCCCTTTCAAGGGTCAGGTCGTCGCGAAGCTCTACCTGGGAGAGGTGCTGTTCGAGAAAGCGAAGCCGGTCTTCGGGGTTCCTGTTAAGCCTTTTGTACAATTGGTCCAGCTCCATCAGCACCCGGGCGTCGGAGGTGTCCAGGGCGAACGCTTTTTCATAGTAATACAGCGCCTGCTCCGCCGACCCGCGTTTGTTGAACCATGCGAGGCCAAGGTTGCGGAATACCGTTGGAAAGGCGGCATCCCGCCGGGCGGATAGGGACCAGCATTCGATGGCCTCGTCGTACTGGCGTTTATCATACCACAGGTTACCCAGGTAATAGGGCGCCCTGGCGTCGAGATAGTTCGTAGCGGCGGCAAATTGCAATACCGCGATATCTTCCACCCGGTTGGGGAAACATCCCGTGGGATCGGCTGCGGCGCCCTTTTCGAGACAAGCCATCGATTCGCTCTCGTGTTTCAGCCAATGATGCCACCACGCCAGATAATAGCAGGCGAGGGGATAGGCCGGATCGTTGGCCGGTGATTGTTGAAGGCCGGTTTCGAGGAATTCGATGCTTTCGGGGTATAGTCCCGCGGCGGCATAGTCGATGGCATATTCGATATAGCTATTGAGATCTCCGCGCGACAGCGTCTTTAGCTTTTCCAGCGATCCATGGCCGGTCTTATATCCTTCGAAATAAAGCGGCAGGTTGAACATGTCGTCGTGGAGACCCTGGCGGCAGATCCCTAGCGCTGTTTCTGTCCGACCCATGTGCCGGAGGACGGCGGCTTGTAACGCGATGGCTTTCGCGTTCCGCGTGTTCTTTTCCAGCGAACGAACGAGATGGCGTAATGCGTTTTCGTACAGGCCGCCGGCTGTGTCGATCTGGGCCAGCGCAAAGTAGCCCTTATCCTGCCAGGCGCTGTTCCAACAGGCCTTATAGAAACAGTCATAGGCCTCATCCGGGCGCTGCTGCCATTGCAGACAAAGCCCCAGGTTATAAAACGGTTCGCCGTCATAGGGGTTGGCGTTGCGATGCGTCAGCGTGGCAACCGCCTTGCGGAAATACGGCTCGCTCCTGGCGAACTGGCCTCTGCGCAGGTACCATAGACCCAGCGCATTGTTGTTGCGGATATCCCCGGGGTCGCGAAGCAGCGCTTCTTCATAATAGGCTACGGGGCTGTATGTGGCGTGACGATATTGTTCCAGATGGAGACCGGTGAGATAGAGCTGTTCATTGTTGAGCATGTCGCGGGGCGCCACAGGCGTCCTGGCCGGTTCCGGTAATTCGTTGGATTTATTCGCGGCCGGCTCGTATCGCAGGACTTCGGTTCCGGCGGCATCGGTGATCCGGACAAG
>DASZOW010000653.1:0-14926 GCA_035550615.1 Puia sp. | reverse complement strand
ATGGCAAGATGGTAGAGCGGGCTGCGCCGGGGGCGGAAGGGAATGTTATCGACCACTTTTCTTCGGCTGCGCTGCGCAAGTATTTGAGTCGTTTCGATACGGCGTTTGCCGGACATGACATCGGGTATCTTCGCTGTTTTTTTAACGATAGCTATGAGGTAGACGATTCCCGCGGCCAGAGCAATTGGACCGCCGCTTTTTTCGATGCTTTCCGTACACATCGGGGCTATGATCTTCGCGGATATCTGCCGGCGCTTTTTGGAAAGGATACTCCCGAGAATAACGACCGGGTGTTGTGTGATTACCGCGAGACCATCTCCGATCTGCTGCTGGAGCAGTTTACCGAGCCGTGGCACGACTGGGCCCACACCAAGGGCGCGATGATCCGCAACCAGGCCCACGGGTCTCCCGCCAACATCCTGGATCTGTATGCCGCCAGCGATATCCCCGAAACGGAAGGCAGCGAGATACTGAGGTATAAGTTCGCCACTTCGGCCGCTCATGTGACCGGCAAGCCGCTGGCGTCCTCCGAGTCGGTAACCTGGCTGAACGAGCATTTCCTCAGCTCTTATGGCGATGTCAAAACGGCGCTCGATAAATACTGGCTGGGCGGAGTGAATCATATCTTCTATCACGGTACGGCCTATACGCCGATTGACGATCCCTGGCCGGGCTGGCTTTTCTATGCTTCCGTGCATTTTACGCCAAACGACCCCGACTGGCCCGATTTTGCGACGCTCAATGAATATGTCGCCAGGGTCCAGAGCTTTTTACAACAAGGTTCCTCCGACAACGATATCCTGCTCTACTATCCCATTTATGACAGCTGGTCCGAGCCAGGCAACGCGTTGTTGAAGCATTATGACCGGATGGACCCCGAATTTACCAATACGGGTTTTGAGACCTGTGCGCAATTCCTGCTCGGCCGTGGATATAGTTTTGATTATATCTCCGACAAGCAGATTCAGCAGCTAACCCCGCAGACCCACTACAAGGCCATTATTTTACCGGATTGCAAATACATCTCGGTGGGGGCTTTGCAGAAGCTGCTCGATCTCGGCATTCCGGTGCTGGTGTATAAGGCGCTGCCGACGGGTCCTCCCGGACTTGGCGATCTGCGCGAAAGGACGGGGACGTTTAACCGGCTGATCGTAAAAAATAAATTCCTCATCAATGCCGATCTGGGTGCGCTGATGACTGCGGCGGGGCTTTCGCGCGAGACGATGGTGGATGACAGCCTCGATTTTGTCCGGCGTTCCTATAAGGATGGGCATGTCTATTTTATCGTCAACCATGGGAGCAAGACATTCAGAGGGTATGCGCCGCTTGGTTCGGCTTTTAGTGACGCTGCGATCTTCGATCCGATGACCGGCGCGAGGGGCCTGGCCCGGCAAAAGCAGGGGGAGGTATATCTGCAACTGCTGCCGGGTGAGACCTGTATCATCGAAACCAATCCGGGTGGTAAGGGTGCGTTGTTCCCTTATTATCGTTCCGCGGGCGAGCCGAAGATGTTGCAGGGGGCATGGCGGCTCGAATTTCTTTCCGGCGGCCCCGTTCTTCCGCGGGCCGCGACTATCGGTCAGCTGGGTTCGTGGACGACGCTGGGCGGGGATGCCTATAAGAGCTTTTCCGGGACGGCAAAATATACGCTGAATTTTGTACGGCCGGCGGGTCATGCTGTGGCCTGGCTGCTCGATCTGGGCAGGGTGGGGCGTACCGCGGAGGTGCGGGTCAATGGAGTCAAGGTGGCCACGCTTATCGGGCCCGATTTCCGGGTGACGATCCCTGCATCGGTTATCCATGACCGGAATACGCTCGAGATCAGGGTCTCCAATGGGATGGTGAACCGCATCGAGGATATGGACCGAAAGGGCATCGTTTGGAAAAAATTCTATAACTATAATTTTCCTGCGCATTTCCGGGAAAACCGTGGTGCGGGTGGACTTTTCGATGCATCCAAATGGGCACCTATAGAGTCGGGCATCCTGGGGCCCGTAACGCTCACCCCGTTACAACCATTATGAGGCTGCGATTTGCCGATATTATCTGTCTCCTCCTCATTCCGGTCCTTGTTTCCGCTCAGCACTATCATCCAGAAGGCTCCGATTTTACAGTCGTTGGCGGGACTCATCGCTTCAACCGCGCACTCTATGGCACGCATACAGCGGCCCGCGTAGAAGCCGGCGATCTGCCTGAATTTGCGCTATATATGCCGGGGATGGGCGGCAATCTCAGCTTTTTCCTGATCCGAGGCAGCCAGAGCCGTCCGCTTATCCAGGCCCAATATATCAAAGCAGCATATCGGCCGGGCTCTATGCGATATGAGATCCGCGATCCGCTGCTCGGCTCCGGAATATTGCATGTAAGGATACTCGCGCTCGCCGATGCGGAAGGACTCATCATACAATTCACCGGAGAGAATGTCGATGAGAAGACGATGTTGATGGCGCGTTTTGGCGGCGCTTCGGGGAAAAAATTCTCGCGTGACGGCGATATCGGCGCCGATCCCGAGTCTTCGTTCGATCTTGACACGGTGGCTTCGCGGAGCGATCGATACACGGTCAGCGGCAACAGTTTTCAGCTCGTGTATGCCGGCAACAGGAGGCTCGAGGGTTTGTTCCCCTGTGACATTGCCAATAATGGAAATCTGCTGTATGGCATGTTCCCGGTGGGTTCGCCGAAGTACCTGGTTATCCGCAATCCCGTTTCGGCTAAGACGAGCCTGCCTCCGGAGGCGGCGGCGCTTGCAGCTGTCTTCGATACTGCGGAGGCCGTGAGGCAGGTACTTGCCGCCCGTGTCCAGCTCCATACACCCGATGCCTATCTCAACACCATCGGCGGGGCTCTTGCCGTGGCTGCCGACGGTATCTGGGAGGCTCCGACGTATATGCATGGCGCCGTGGCTTGGCGTCAGCGGTTACCCGCCTGGCGTGGACCGTATGTCGCGGATCTTCTTGGCTGGCATGACCGGGCCCGGCAACATTTCTCGAGCTATGCGTTGTCGCAGCTTACTCTACCGCCATCGGGGCCGGTAGTGGCCGATACCGCGCTGCATCTTGCCAGACAGTTGGAAAAGCTCGGCACAGCGCTTTTTAGCAGCGGGTATATCTGCCGGAATCCGCTCGCCGGACTACCCTCGTCCCTCTGGTTTGGGCGCCCGTCCGGCTTCCGGCCGCACCATTATGACATGAACCTGGTCTTTATCGATCAACTGCTCACCCATTTTTACTGGACGGGCGATACGGAATATGTACGGACCATGTGGCCGGTGTTGCAACGGCACCTTGCCTGGGAGAAACGGAACTTCGATTCGGATGGGGACGGGCTTTATGATGCATACGCTTGTATCTGGGCGAGCGATGCGCTTGAGTATGGCGGTGGCGGCGTCACACACAGCTCTGCATATAATTATCGCGCCAATCTGCTGGCCGCGGATCTCGCGCGGATCATCGGGGAAGATCCGGCGCCTTACGCTAAAGAGGCCGCCCATATCCTCAAGGCTATCAATACAAAATTGTGGTTACCAGGGAAGGGCAGCTATGCAGAATATATCGATTGGGACGATCGCCCGGATTCCGAACGCCGGGGCGCGCGTGCCGCTGCCAGCGCACCTGTAGTCCATCCTGCGGCGGGTCTGTGGACGATCTACCAGGCGATCGACTCGCATGTCGCCGATGCGTTCCGGGCCTGGAGGGCGTTGCATTACATCGACACCGACATCCCGCATATCCCGATCCGAGCCGCAGGGCTGGACGATACCACGCTTTATACGGTCAGCACGACTAACTGGCAGCCGTATACGTGGTCGCTGAACAACGTCGCGCTGGCCGAATCGCTCAATACCGCCCTGGCTTACTGGCAGGGATGCCGGCCGGATGAGGCCTTCCGGCTCTGGCGAAGCGCGCTTATCGAAAGCATGTATCTGGGTTCCAGCCCCGGCAATTTCGAGCAGCTGTCTGCTTATGATGCCGCGCGGGGTGAGCTGTATCGCGATTTTGCCGATCCGATAGGGATGGCGGCGCGCAGTCTTGTGGAAGGGTTATTCGGGGTACATGCAGACGCGTTGCACGATACGTTGACGATCACGCCAGGCTGGCCGATGTCATGGCCGTATGCTTCGTTGCGCATACCGGATATCAGCATCGAATACGACCATGATCACTATGTCATCACCCCGGCTTTTACGCACAGGATGTCGTTAAGGCTCCGGCTTCGTGCGCGTTCGGGCGTGGTCCGGTCCATTCTTGTCAATGGGCGGTCTGTGTCCTATACGAATATCGACGATGCCATTGGCGGGCCGATGATCGAGATATTTGTTCCGCCTGCCGCTTCTTATGATATTACCCTATCCTGGGGTAGCGAACCGGTCCGGGGTGTGGCGTTCGGGGGAAAT
Organism: Puia sp.; assembly: GCA_035550615.1. Taxonomy (GTDB): domain Bacteria; phylum Bacteroidota; class Bacteroidia; order Chitinophagales; family Chitinophagaceae; genus Puia. The sequence continues at coordinate 10,533 of DASZOW010000653.1, read as the reverse complement.
GGTAATTTTGAACATTACCGGCAGGGGAAGTTTAGCTGGTGGGAGCCCCGGATCGTCGCCCGGGTGTCATTGCCGGGGAAGCATGTTGCCCTGAAGGCAGATCATGGCCGGCCGGAGGTTGTGCCGCTGTCCAGGTATTTCAACGCTTCGGTGACAGATATCTTCAAGAGCCGATATCTAAGCCCGCGGCCGAAGAGCCCGACGCTGCAACTGCCCACGCAGGGTATCGGCAACTGGTGCTATCCGCTGGTGACCGCGAATATCGACGATGCAGGGCTGCGTAAGGCCGGTGGAGTGGTCAGGCTACCCGGCGGGATTTTTTTAGCAACACCGGCAAAGGGGCCCAATATTATCTTTACGAGCCGCTGGGACAATTATCCCGACTCGGTGGCCATTCCGTTAAAAGGGCATGCGGGTCACGCCTGGTTCCTGCTTGCCGGCACCACCAACCCGATGCAAAGCCGAGTTGTCAACGGGCTGATCACTGTGCATTACACCGATGGCTCCGTGGATACGCTGGCGCTGGTGAATCCGAGCACGTGGTGGCCGATAGAAGAGGATTATTACGAGAACGGCCTGGCTTTTACGACGGGTGCGCCGCATCCGATCCGGGTCTATCTTAAAACGGGCGTCGTCAGCGATAAACCCGGTAAATGGACCTCGATCAAAGGACTTACGAATGCGGCTATCGATGGTGGCGCCGCCACGGTGCTGGATATGGCGCTTGAGCCACGAAAGGAGCTGGATCACCTGGTGCTTCGCACGGTAGCGCGGGATGTGGTCGTTGGGCTTATGAGCATAACCCTGACCGCCGAAGGCGGTTCATCTGCCAGGACAGACATTAACGAAAACAAAGTTGAACCATGAAATATATTACGATCCTCTTTTTAGCATTTTCTTTGAAAGCCTTGGCGGGGCCTGATCCTGATTGGACGACCAAGGTGGGTGCGCGTAGCTTTCCCGCGGCCAAAAATACCGTCGTCGTCACCGGAGCCGCCAAAGACGGCAGCGTGCTCGCCACCAAGGCCATCCAGAAGGCCATCGACGAGTGCGCCGCCAGGGGCGGGGGGGTGGTAACCTTTCAGCCGGGAACGTATCTCTCCGGTTCCATATTCGTAAAGGAAGGCGTCGAGCTGCGCATCGACAAAGATGTTCAGATCATCGGCAGCCAGCATTTCGAAGACTATCCCGAGATCGATACCCGGATTGCCGGCATCGAAATGAGATGGCCGGCAGCTCTCCTCAACATCATCGGCGTCAAAAAAGCCGCGATCACCGGTGCGGGAAAGGTCAATGCCCGAGGGAAGTTCTGCTGGGATAAATATTGGGCCATGCGCAAGGAATACGATCCCAAGGGGCTTCGCTGGATCGTCGACTATGACGCCAAGCGTGTGCGGACGTTGCTGATCCAAAATTCCGAAGACGTAACCATTCGTGGATTGAAATTTATCGACGCCGGTTTCTGGACGGTGCAGGTCCTGTATTCCAAATATGTCACGGTCGACGGGATCACGGTCCGCAACAATGAAGATGGCCATGGTCCGAGCACGGACGGGGTAGACATCGATTCCTCCACCTGGGTGCTCGTCCAGAATTGCGATATAGATTGTAATGACGATGATTTTTGTTTGAAGGCCGGTCGCGATTGGGATGGGCTTCGCGTCAATCGTCCCACGGAATATGTCGTCATCCGGCATTGTATGGCCCGGAAGGGTGGGGGGCTGCTGACCATCGGGAGCGAAACCTCCGGCGGCATCCGTCACGTGCTGGCCACCGATCTAACGGCCAGGGGCACCGGAAATGGTTTCCATATCAAGTCGGCCACCACACGGGGCGGCACGGTGGAAGACATCCATGTCCGGAATATCAAAATGGACAGCGTCGGTAATGCGATCCTCTTTACCATGAACTGGAATCCTGCCTATAGTTATTCGACCCTGCCTGCGGGCTATAACCCCGATTCGATCCCGGCACATTGGAAGACGATGCTGCACAAGGTCGAACCGCCGGAGAGAGGCATCCCACATTTCAAGGATATCTATGTGTCCGGCATCACGGTCGCCAGCGCCAAAAAGGCGATCTCCGCCACGGGCCTGGTCAACTCCCTGATCACCGGTGTGCATATTGACAATACCAGGATCAATGCGGCTACTGCGGGAAATATCAGCTATGCCAAAGACTGGCAGCTCGACAAATTCTCCGTGGTCACAAAAGACGGATCGAAAATACAGATCAAGAATTCTTCGGATGTAAATCTGCAATAACATGTATAAGTACCTTTTCCTCGGCCTGCTGCTTTTTTTCCACCAGGACCATCGGCCGACGCTGTATATCATCGGCGACTCCACCGTTCAGAATGGCAGAGGCCGCGGTGACGGGAGCCTGTGGGGATGGGGCAGTTTTTTAGGAGAATCTTTCGATACGACCCGAATTGCGGTGCGCAATTATGCCCTGGGTGGCCGCAGCAGCAGGACCTTTATCACGGAGGGGCATTGGGACAAGGTGCTGGCGCAGCTTAAACCCGGTGACTATGTGATCATGCAGTTCGGTCATAACGATGGTGGCCCGCTTGACGACACGGCGCGCGCCCGGGGCACGCTCAAGGGCACGGGTGATTCTACAAGAGATATCTACAATCCCATAATGAAGAAACCGGAGACGGTACATACATACGGTTGGTATATGCGGAAGTATGTCGCCGACACCAAGGCGCATGGCGCGACGGCTATCATCTGTTCGCCGATCCCGCGGAATATGTTCAAGGATGATCATGTTCTTCGGAACACGGCCGACTACGGCGCGTGGGCCCGTGAAGCGGCTACTACTACCGGCGCCTATTTCATCGATCTCAATAAGATCATCGCCGACCAGTACGACCGGATGGGGCCGGATAGCGTCAAACATTTTTTCCCGGGTGACCATACCCATACCAATGAAGCCGGGGCGCGGCTCAATGCGGCGGCCGTGGTTACGGGTTTGCGTCAGTTACCGAATTTGCCTATCGTCAAATTTCTTCGTTGATGCGTAGATATTTAGTTATTTTATTTTTGTTGATCGCGGGCGCGGTGCAGGCAGAGGGCGTGAAATGGGCGGGCGCGGTGCAGGCAGAGGGCGTGAGGCGGGCGGCCGCGATGCAGTCGCCAGGGGCAGGCGACACGCTTAACCTCGCCGGTGTGTGGCGTTTTCGGATGGACCCGCATGACCAGGGCGAGGGCCAGCGGTGGTTTGCGACGGCACTCCCCGAATCGATCCATCTTCCCGGCTCGATGATGCAGAATGGCAAGGGCGACCCGGTGACCGCTCATACCCAGTGGACCGCCAGCATTTATGACAGTTCCTGGTTCTTCGATCCGCGGATGGCTAAATACCGGCGGCCCGATAATCTGAAGCTGCCCTTTTGGCTTACGCCGCCAAAACATTATACCGGCGCCGCCTGGTATCAGAAAGATGTGAATATACCGGCAACATGGGCTGGCCGGCACCTGGTTTTGTTTCTCGAACGGCCGCATAGCGAGACCACGGTTTGGCTGGATGATCGGCGGCTGGGACAGCAATATGGGTTCTGTACCGCACAGGAGTTCGATCTCACGGGGCTGCTTACGCCCGGGCGTCATACGCTTACGCTGCGTATCGACAATCGCATCAAGGCGATCAATGTCGGTCCCGATTCACATAGCCTCACCGACCAAACGCAGGGCAATTGGAATGGAGTTGTAGGGAAGATGCTGCTTACGGCGCGGGCGGCGACATGGGTAGATGACGTGCAGGTGTTTCCCGATCTGGCGCATAAGGTGGCGCATGTGCATGTGATGGTGCGTTCGCTGGGGCGCACAGGGTCTGGGACGATCGCGCTGTCGGCGGTATCTTTTAATACGGCGGAACATCGGCAGACCGCGAGGGTCGTGTCTGCGTACAGTTTGCATGATTATAGCGATTCCGTTAGCATCGATCTGCCTATGGGAGATCATTTTCTTACATGGGATGAGTTCGACCCGGCGCTTTACCGGTTGACGGTGAAGCTTGGCGGCGGGTCAGGCGCCGCTGGAGGTGGGGATGCACGCATGGGAGGCGGTAAGGATGCACGCATGGACGGCGGTAGGGATGTACGCACGGACGGGGGCAGGGATGTACGCATGGTGGAATTCGGGATGCGCGAATTTCGTACCGAGGGCACCCATTTCACCGTCAACGGCCGTCCCATCCATCTGCGGGGCACGGTCGAGAATTGCGTCTTCCCGCTCACCGGGTATGCCCCGATGGACGAAGCCTCGTGGGAGCGCGTCTTCCGCATCGCCCGCCGTTTCGGGCTCAATCATATGCGTTTTCATTCCTATTGCCCGCCGGAAGCAGCATTTCAGGCAGCGGACCGCGTCGGCTTCTATCTTCAGCCGGAAGGACCGTCCTGGGCCAATCATGGCAGCTCGCTCGGCGACGGCAAGCCCATAGACCAGTTCATCTACGACGAGACGATACGCATGGAGAAATACTATGGCAACTACGCCTCGTTCTGTATGATGGCATACGGCAACGAACCGCGCGGCGGCCACCAGGCGGACTATCTTACCCGGTTCGTCGATTTCTGGAAGGCCCGCGACAAACGCCGTGTCTACACCGGCGCCGATGTAGGCATGAACTGGCCGCTTGTTCCTGCCAACGATTATATGGTGAAATCGGGGCCGCGCGGGCTAAAGTGGGACAGCCTGCCAGAATCCATGACCGACTATCGTGCCGCCATCGAGAAATATCCTGTCCCCTATGTGACGCATGAAATGGGCCAGTGGTGCGTCTATCCCGATTTCTCGGAGATCCCGAAATATACCGGCGTCTATAAGGAAAAGAATTTTGAACTGTTTCGCGAATTGCTGAACGAGCAGGGTATGGGCGATGAGGCGCATAGGTTTCTAATGGCGTCGGGGAAGCTACAGGCCCTGTGTTATAAAGCGGAGATCGAAAAGTCGCTGCGGACGCCCGGGAGCGCCGGCTTTCAACTGCTTTGTCTTACCGACTATCCCGGTCAGGGTACGGCGCTGGTCGGTATCCTCAACGCCCTCTGGCAGGAGAAGGGGTATCTCACGGCGGGAGAATTCAGACGTTTCTGCAATTCCACGGTGCCGCTGGCGCGGTTGCCGAAATTCGTGTATACCAATGCCGATACGCTTAGTGCGGGCATCGAATTGTATCATTATGGAAAGGCGCCGTTACATCAGGCGGTAGTCGATTGGGCGCTGCGGGACGAGCGTCAGCATGTGCTTGCACATGGAGCCTTCGAGCCGATGGATGTGGCTATCGGCAGTCCGATCCCGATAGGCGATATCCATATTCCGCTGGCCGGCATCCGGGCTCCGGCGCATGTCCGGCTGGTTGTTTCCGTGCGCAATACGGCTTATATCAATGATTGGGATTGCTGGGTTTATCCGCGGCAGCTGGCGCCGGTGGGAGGGATCTACTATTGCACGGAGCTCAATGATACGGCGCGACGCATCCTGGACAACGGAGGCAAGGTCTTTGTCAACGCCTATGGCAAGGTGGTAAAGGGAAAGGAAGTCATCATGAATTTTACGCCGGTGTTCTGGAATACCTCCTGGTTCAAGATGCGGCCGCCGCATACGCTGGGCATTCTCCTCGACTCCGCGCATCCGGCCTTTAAGAATTTCCCCACCAGCTATCATAGCGATTATCAATGGTACGAGATCCTTTACAAAGCGCAACCGATGCATCTCGAAGATTTCCCCAAAGGATTTCGTCCGCTGGTGCAACCCATAGACACGTGGTTCCTCAACCGCCGGCTGGGTCTGATCTTCGAAGCCAGGGTAGGGAAGGGGCGGATCATGGTCTCGAGCGCCAACCTGGAAGCCGACGATCCTGCCGCGCGACAGCTTTTGTATAGCATCCGGAAATATATGCTTTCGGACAAGTTCCAGCCGGTCTACAGGGTTGGCTTCGATACGATAAAGGCTTTGTTCACCACGCCGAGCCGCTTCACCTTTACCCCTTACACCAGGAGCAGCCCCGATGAATTGAGACCAAAGATAGACAGCCCGATCAACCGTCATGCCCTACTCGGGCGTCACAACCCGGTGAACGAAAAAGCCGATCCGCTTGGCTCGCTGTCGGTGGGCAATGGCCGTTTTGCGTTTACCGTAGATGTCACGGGGCTACAGTCTTTTCCCGAAGCCTACGACAAGGGCATTCCACTCGGCACCGAATCCGAGTGGGGCTGGCATAGCTTTCCCGATTCGAATCATTACCGTTTCGATCAGACGCTGAAGACATATCATATCCACGGCAGGGACATCACGTATTCCGTCCAATCGAAAAATCCTGCGGTCGACTATTTTCGCGTGAATCCTCATCGGCTGCAGCTCGGAAATGTCGGGCTCGAGCTGACAAAAAAGGACGGCACGCGTGCGACGCTCGCCGATCTCCACGACATTCACCAGGAGTTGGTGCTTTGGACCGGCGAGATCAAAAGCCATTTTACGCTGGAAGGGGTCCCGGTGGATGTTTCTACGGTTGCTCATCCCGATGACGATGAGATCGCCGTCAGGATCCAATCACCGTTGATGAGCCAGGGGCGGCTAAAGATCCGTATCCGGCTACCGTATCCCACGGGCGACTTTTCGGACGATGGGGATAATTGGGGGCAGGACAGCAGACATCGCAGCATGTTGATCGGGAACACGACGATCCGGCATGATCTCGATACGACGCACTATTTTATAACTACTACGGCGAATCTCCGCGAGTACAGGCCGCATTACTTCCTGGTGGACCCGCCGGCTGCGGACAGCTTTAGTTTTGGTTGCAGGTTTGCATCGGGGGCGGCGGAGCCGGCGGTCCCGTATACGCTCACCAAACAGGCTTCGCAGCGCGCATGGCGCGATTACTGGCAAAAAGGCGCCGCCATCGATTTCTCCGGCAGCACCGATCCGCGCGCCAGTGAGCTGGAAAGACGAATCGTGCTTTCGCAATACCTCACCCGCATCCAGGATGCCGGCGATTATCCACCGCAGGAGACCGGTCTCACCTATAACAGCTGGTATGGAAAGCCACATCTCGAAATGCATTGGTGGCATGAAGCCCATTTTGCGCTTTGGGGGCATCCGGAGCTGTTGGAACGGTCGCTGGACTGGTATTTCAAGGTGGCGGACAGCGCACGGGCGCTCGCCAGAAGACAAGGTTACCGGGGCGTACGCTGGCAAAAGATGACCGATCCGCAGGGCCAGGAATCACCCTCGTCTGTCGGCGCATTTCTTATCTGGCAGCAACCGCATTTTATCTATATGGCCGAGCTTTGCTATCGCGCGGAGAAACGGCATGACCAAAAAGTTGCGGATTCGCTGCTCGCAAGATATGCGCCGCTGGTCTTCGCTACGGCAGATTTCATGGCTTCATACGCCTATTATGACAGCGCCACGCATCGTTACATCCTCGGCCCGGGGCTGATACCGGCACAGGAACGATTCAAAGCGGACACCACGTTCAATCCCTGTTTCGAGCTGGCCTATTGGCGATGGGCGCTGCAGATCGCACAGGAATGGAAAGCGCGGCTTGGCCGGCAACCCGATGCCACCTGGCAAAAGGTATTGGATCGATTATCGGCGCTGCCTCATCATGATGGCCTCTATTACCCCGCCGAAAGCGCCACCGACGCGTATACCAATCCGCGCTATCGTGGCGATCACCCGGTGGTGTTGGCGACATACGGCTTTCTTCCGGCGACAAAAGGTCTGGATACTACGATGATGCGCCATACCTTTGACTGGGTAGAAACGAATTGGGACTGGCCGACTACGTGGGGATGGGATTATCCGCTGATTGCCATGTCGGCCACGCGGCTGGCGATGCCGGAGAGCGCCATCGATGCGCTGCTGATGCCGGTGGCGAAAAATACTTATCTTCCTGACGGGCATAACTACCAGGATGAGCGGTTGCGGCTTTATTTGCCGGGAAATGGAGGGCTGCTTGCCGCCATTGCGTTGATGTGTGCAGGTTATGATGGGTGCCCGCGCCCCGAGCCCGGTATCCCACAGAATGGAAAATGGAAGGTGCGTTGGGAAGGATTAAATAAAATGCCCTAGTGGCGTCAGATACGGCTCGTCCGGGGAACAGACATAAACTTAAGAATATGCGTCAAAAACTATTATTGGCTGTGTTGCTATTCACTGCAACTGCACAAGCCCAGAAGATCCAGGCGCCGCAGCAACAGGATATCCTGAAATCCATGCGGCTGGCGAACAGCTACTTCATGAACAAGTGGCCCGATCCCGGAAAGGAGATCGTCACCAATATCGCCAGACCCAGCAATATCTGGACCCGCGCCGTGTATTACGAAGGACTGATGGGCCTCTATTCCATAGACCCGCAAAAGGAATATTACGATTATGCCGTCAGCTGGGGCACAAAACATCACTGGATGCCCCGCAATGGCGTCACCGACCGCAATGCCGATGACCAATGCGCAGGCCAGACCTGGATCGATCTCTACAGCATGGACCCGCAAACCGAACGCGTCGCCAATATCAAGACCTGCATCGACAACATGGTGCATAGCGATAAGTGTGACGACTGGCATTGGATCGATGCCATCCAGATGGCCATGCCGGTATTTGTCCGGCTCGGTGTCCTGTATCACGATACGTCGTATTTCCGGAAGATGTATGATCTCTACCATTTTACAAAGACTGTTCATGGCGGGCATGGGCTCTATAATCCCGAAGAACATCTCTGGTGGCGGGATAAGGATTTTGTTCCGCCGTATAAAGAGCCCAACGGGCAGAACTGTTATTGGAGCCGCGGCAATGGATGGGTACTGGCGGCGCTGGCGCGTACCCTCGACCTTCTTCCGCTTAGCGATCCTCACCGTGCCGAATATCTGCAGGATTATCTCGACATGGTAAAAGCCATCATCCCGCTTCAGCGGGCCGACGGTTACTGGAACGTGAGCCTGCATGATTCCACCCATTTCGGAGGGCCGGAACTCAGCGGCACCGCATTGTTTACCTATAGCATTGCGTGGGGGATCCGGGAAGGCTATCTCGACAAGAAGGCGTATATGCCGGTTATCACCAAATCGTGGGATGCCATGACCACCGTTTCCCTGCATCCGGATGGCATGCTGGGTTATGTGCAGGGCACCGGCAAAGAGCCTAAAGACGGTCAGCCGTTGAGCTATGACAAGATCCCCGATTTCGAAGACTATGGCCTTGGCTGTTTTCTGCTTGCGGGAAGCGAGATATACCAGATCGCAACGCCGCCCGCGGCGAATTTGGACGAGTCCAAGGTGCCGCCCTATAACGAGACGCCGATCCCACTGACGACGGTAAAGAATTGGGAGATCACCCAGCGTCCGGCCATCTATCAGCAATTCGAAAAGAATGTCTATGGCCGCATGCCCACCGCCACGATCCCTGTGACATATACGACCGAAGCTACCGACGGCAATGCACTGAACGGAACGGCGATAAAGAAACTGATCACCATCCATTTTTCTGCTTCCGATACCGGGGCGCGTCTGCACCTGATGTTGTATTTGCCGAAGCAAAAGCGGAAGGCGCCCGTCTTTGTCGGCTTTAGCTTTACGCCCAACGCCGTGACCGATACTTCGAGACAGTGGCCGATAAAAGATATCATTGCGCGTGGTTATGGTGTGGCCGTTGCCTGGTATTGGGACATCGAGCCCGACCGTGCCGACGGCTGGCAAACAGGCATCCGAACACGGCTCGCCGGTCCCCTGCAAATACAGCCTTATGAATGGAGCGCCATGGGTGCATGGGCCTGGGGGTTGGAACGCATCGTCGACTATCTGCAAACCGATCCACTTGTGGATGCCGGGAAACTGGCGGTGATAGGGCACTCCCGGCTTGGCAAGGCGGCCGTCTGGGCCGGCGCCAGCGACAAACGTTTTGCCCTGGTCGTCTCCAATGAATCCGGGGAAGGCGGCGCCGCGCTTGGCAAACGCGATTATGGCGAGACCATCGCGATCATCAACGACAAATTTCCCTGGTGGTTTGGCCGGGCCTATAAACAATATGGCGCCGACCCTGGTGGGATGCCCACGGACCAGTTCGAGCTGCTTAGCCTGATCGCCCCGCGGCCGCTTTATGTGGCCAGCGCTGTCGGCGACCAATGGTCCGATCCCAAAGGCGAATTCCTCAGCGCCAGGCTTGCGGCGCCGGTCTACGGACTGTATCACGAAAAAGGCGTGGGCGTCGACAGCATGCCGCCGCTGGAACATCCCGTCGGCGAATTTATCCGCTATCATATCCGGAGAGGGAAACATGATCTGACCTTATACGACTGGCAGCAATATATGAATTTCGCCGACCAGCGGCTAAAGAACAAAAGATGAGATCGATTCTTGTATGGTGCCTTTGCCTATGCGGGCTGTGGATGGATGCCGAGGCGCAGGCCTGCCGCGTCAACTACAACTTCAATCCCGGCTGGTTGCTTTATGTCGGCGATACAGCCGGCGCGGAGACTCCGCAATTCGACGATGGTTCCTGGCAGGCCATCACCCTGCCGCATGCCTTT
>DASZOW010000652.1:0-10046 GCA_035550615.1 Puia sp. | reverse complement strand
CGTTGCTGGTCTCGCGAACATAGTAGTTATGGATCTGCGGGCTGGCGACATACTGATGCGGAACGAAGCACCAGTAATGCGGGGGCGGGTTATAGCCGCTGCTGTAAGCGACGCTTACGCTGATGCCGGGTTCCATCGGGGCCCAGCCATAATATTCGTCGCTGTTCCGCCAGCTTACCCACGCCGGAGCCCAGTCCGTGCCGGGGACCCACATCCAGCCATAGCTATCCCGGAAAAACCAGCGGCCGTAGTGGAAGGCGGCCCAGCCCCAGGGATAATCCGAATCCCAGGCCCAACCTTCGTCGGTATATACCCAGTGACCGCTTGTGGCGTAGGGCTTAAAATCGGCGCCTGCGTTGGGCATCCATACATAGCCGTATTCGGGATCTTCGATCCACTGCCCGTAGGGGCTTAACTGATCATAAAAGGTCTGATACGAGACGTCGTCCGGGTTGGCAGGCGGTGGCTCCGCAGGAGCAGGGGGCGGAGGAGTCTGTTGGACGAGATAGACGGGACCACAGGCATTCAGCCCTATGGCCACCAGGGCCAGGATAAACAGGTGTTTATTCATAGATCAACTTTTTCTAAGATGCGGACAAGCGTCTGGTCCGATGGACAGACATAAACGCTTTGCCTGGAATGCGTTATATTTCCCGGGTGCGCGTTCCAGGCACATCAGCTATAGGAGGCGCAAAAATAAATCATTGGGCGACAATACCCTTACGGAAACGAAAATTCTCGCCGATTATTACCTTTGCCGCGCGGGGCGACCGGATTACACGCAGGGGAACTGCATGACGCGTGGCGGACCGCATTATATAAATTGGGATTATGACCATCAGTTACAATTGGCTTTGCGATTATCTGCCGGTAAAGATCGAACCGGAACGGCTTTCCAGGATACTGACCTCAATAGGGTTGGAAGTAGAAGGTGTAGAAAAATATGAATCCGTCAAAGGCGGGTTACAGGGGTTGGTCATCGGGGAAGTCCTCGACTGCGAACCTCATCCCAATGCGGACAAGTTAAAACTGACCAGGGTCAACACCGGTGGTCCGGCGCCGTTATCCATTGTCTGCGGAGCTTCCAATGTGGCTGCCGGTCAAAAGGTGGTGGTGGCGCTGCCGGGTACGACCATCTATCCGACCAGGGGCGAGCCGATAACGCTGAAGATCGCGAAGATCAGGGGAGTCGAAAGCCATGGGATGATCTGTGCGGAAGACGAGATCGGCCTTGGGGAAAGCCATGCCGGTATCATGGTGCTGCCCGCAGATGCCAAGCCGGGAACGGCGGCGGCGGATCTGTTCCAGCCTTATACGGATATGCTGATCGAGATCGGGCTTACGCCTAATCATATGGATGCGATGAGTCATATAGGCGTCGCGCGGGATGTGTGCGCCTGGCTTTCTCACCATGAGAAAGGCGAGTTCCGGCCTAAGCAGCCGTCCATTCAGGGCTTCAAGGCCGCCGGCAACAGCCTGCCCGTATCGGTCACCATCGAGGATACACGCGGATGTAAACGTTATTCGGGTCTCACGATCCGTGGCATCACGATCCGCGAATCGCCGAAATGGATGCAGGACAAGCTGAAGGCCATCGGCATCCGCAGCATCAACAACATCGTCGACATTACCAACTTCGTGCTGCACGAGCTCGGACAGCCGTTACATGCATTCGATCTGGATGCCATCCAGGGAAAACAAATCATCGTCCGGCGGCTGCGGGAGGGTACGCCGTTTGTGACGCTCGACGACAAAGAACGGCGGTTGTCGGCGGAAGACCTGGTGATCTGCAATGCCAAAGAGCCGATGGCCCTCGCAGGAGTTTTCGGCGGGTTGCACAGCGGCATCAGGGACGGCACCAAAGATATCTTCCTGGAAAGCGCGTGGTTCGATCCGACGTATATCCGCAAGACCTCATTCCGGCATGGGCTGAGGACCGATGCCGCCACCCATTTTGAGAAAGGGATGGATATTTCCGGCACGGTAAATGTGCTGAAAAGAGCGGCCCTGCTGATCAGGGAGCTGGCGGGAGGTGAGATCGCCTCGGACATCGTGGATGTATACCCGGACCCGGCAGACAAACCGCAGGTAGCATTGAAATATCGTTATCTCAAGGTCCTCAGCGGCAAGAACTATCATCCCGATGCCGTCCGGAACATTCTTTCTTCGCTTGGTTTCGAGATCGTCAAGGACGGGATCGACGCCATCGTCGTAGCCGTGCCGTGGCATAAGCCGGACATCGCTTTGCCTGCCGACCTGGTGGAAGAGATCATGCGGATCGATGGGCTGGACAATATCGAGATCCCGGCGGCGATCACCATTTCGCCGGCCGTGGAAAGTGATGGCGCGCGGGCATCGCGCCGGTCTGCCGTGGCGCATTACCTGGTAGGACAGGGTTTTAATGAGATCCTGACGAATTCGATCACCAACAGCGCTTATTATACCGAGCGGGAGCTCGAGACGGCCGTCCGGATGATCAATAACCTGAGCGCCGAGCTCAATATCCTCCGTCCCTCTATGTTGGAGACCGGTCTGGAATCGGTGGGTTATAATCTCAACCGAAAGGTTTCAAGCCTGCGTTTCTTTGAATTCGGCAAGACCTACCATTCTGCAACAGTAGGCAACTATGCAGAGGTTAATCATCTTTGTCTGTATCTCACCGGCCCGGTGCTGGAAGATTCCTGGAAGGGCAAGGGAAAGAGTGTCGATATTTATTATGTCAAAGGGCTCTGTGAGCGGCTTTTCCAGCTGCTGGGGCTGACGCTGCCGGGCTGGGAGCCGGGAAAGCCGGGAAAACTTGAACAGGGGCTAACCATCGTCAGGGACGGCCGTACCCTGGTGGAGGCCGGCGCCGTAAAAGGCGAGGTGCTCAGGCGGTTCGACTGCAAACAGGAGCTTTTCTTTGTGGACCTGCACTGGGATGTGGTGATGGAGCTGGCGGCAGAACGCAAGATCGAGTTCAAAGAGCTGCCGAAGCAGTTGCCGGTCTACCGGGACCTGGCGATGATCGTCGATAAGTCCTTGCCCTATGAAGCCGTGGAAAAGGCCATCCGGAAAGCCCGGCTGGATAAATTGCAGGAAGTAAAGCTTTTCGATATATTTGAAAGCGAGAAGCTGGGTAAGGACCGAAGATCGCTGGCGCTGAGCTTTACCTTCCTGGATGAGGAAAAGACGCTGACGGATGTAGAGATCGATGGGCTGGTCGGGAAGCTGATCAGCACGTTGGAAAAAGAGGTAGGCGCCGAGATACGCAAATAGGCGGGATGCAACGCAAATGACCGAAGAAAGCAATAGCACGGGGAAATCCTTTCCTCCTGCGGGAGAGGCCGAGCTCCGGGTCCGCCGGATCCAGGAGAAGCTGCAGCAATTGCTACGGCAACGGGACCTGTTATTAAAGGAGAACACGAAATTGCGGGAAGAGGTAAAGCAGCTGCAACAATCCACGGAAGAGCGGTCCACGCGGCTTGAACAATTGCAACAGCAGGTTGAGATCTTAAAAGCGACTAAAGCGGCAATGAGCGAAGCGGAAAAACGGGCGTTGGAGAAAAGACTGGGCCAGTACATCCGGGAGATCGACCGGTGTATCGCAATGTTGGGAGAATAAGACCGGCTCAGACCCGTTTGACAAGACGCATTTTCATCTCATCCTTTCCACGAGAAATTTCCAGGGTGTATACACCATAGGGCAGATCGTTGAGACCGTTCCAGTCCAGCTCCTGCTGGTCGTTGTCCACTTCTGTTTCGAGAGCGCTGCAAACGAGGCCGGCGTCATCTTTTAAAACGGCCTTCAACAGGCATTTTTGCGGGTGATCTACTTGAAAGGTAAGATGGTCGATGAAAACGGGGGATTTGACTTTTAGGAACATGGCTTTAGTTTTAAAATAGGGTATTGGTTGGATATGATCATTTTTTATAAGGATGGCTTTTTGCCGACTGTTTTCTGTTAACCTTCCCCCATTGGCAAGATCCCCTGTGCATAAGGTGTGAATAAATATAAAACAAGTATTTCAACTATGCAAGAGTTAATACCAATAAATGTTGTGATCGGGGACCGGACCTACCGGATCAAGATCGAACCCCGGGACGAAGAGGTCGTACGGAAGACCCTGAAGCTGATCAACGACAAGATTGTCGAATACAAGACCCAGTTTGCTGGCCGGGATATGCAGGATTATATCGCCATGGTCGTGTTATGGTACGCCACGCAGCCCGCCGGAGAAGGCGGGTTACCGGGCTTGAGCCATGCAGTGATAGATGCTCTCACCCGGATGGAACAGCAATTGGATCGGGTTTTATAGGTTTTGCGGTGTCTCTTCCCGGCTCCGGGGTGCAACCGGCTTAGGAAAATGCTGTACCGGGCGCAGTTTTGCACATGTTTTTCCTTAGATTTGCCAACTAACACAAAAACGGATCATGGGTCCGGCTCCAATTCATGCAATCATGAATAACAATAAAAATCATATGATTGCGAACTCTTTAAATTCAACATACAATGGATGTAATGGCTATAATAGTGGGGGTTATTGCGCTGGTGGTGGGTGTCATCGCCGGTAAGCTGATCTTCGCTAAGAACACCAAACAAAAGATAGAAGACGCTGAATCTCAAGCTAAAAAGATCGTCAGCGATGCCCAGACGGCGGCAGAGAATCTAAAACGGGAAAAGCAGCTGGAAGCCAAGGAGAAGTTTGTACAGTTAAAAGCGGAACACGATAAGGAAGTGCTTGAAAAGAACAGGAAGATCAACGATGCGGAAGCCCGGATCAAGCAGAAAGAGCAGAGCATCAATCAAAAACTGGATAATCTCGACAAACAGGCTAAGGATAATGAAGCCATCAAGGAGAATCTGAACCGTCAGATCGAGGTGGTGAACCTCAAGCGAACCGAGCTCGAAAAGCACCAGGAGGAACATATCCGCCGGCTGGAAAAGATCGCCGCGCTGACCGCAGAGGAAGCCAGGGCGCAGCTGGTAGAGAGTCTTCGCCAGGAGGCCCAGACCCGGGCGCTGGCCTTGCAGCAGGAGATCATCGACGACGCCAAGCAGAAAGCCAACAAAGAGGCCCGCAAGATCATCATCCAGAGCATCCAGCGGACCGCTGCCGAGCAGGCTATCGAGAATTCCATCACCGTTTTTAACCTGGAAAGCGACGAGATCAAGGGACAGATCATCGGGCGGGAAGGCCGGAATATCCGGGCTATCGAAGCCGCCACGGGGGTAGACCTGATCGTGGATGATACCCCGGAGGCCATTGTGCTTTCGTCTTTTGATCCGCTTCGGCGCGAGATCGCGCGGCTTTCCTTGCAGCGGCTGGTGGCCGATGGCCGTATCCACCCTGCCCGGATCGAAGAGATCGTGGAAAAGACCCGGAAGCAGATCGAGGAGCAGGTCATGGAGATCGGCGAGCGTACCGTCATCGAGCTAGGCATCCATGGGCTTCATAAGGAGCTGGTGCGGATCGTCGGAAAGATGCGGTTCCGGAGCTCCTACGGTCAGAACTTGTTGATGCACAGTCGCGAAGTGGCCAATCTTTGCGGCATCATGGCTTCCGAGCTGGGGATGAACCCCAAGCTGGCCAAACGGGCCGGGTTATTGCACGACATCGGCAAGGTGCCGGACGAAGAAACAGAACTGAGCCATGCGTTGCTGGGCATGAAGCTGGCCGAAAAATACGGGGAGAATCCGGCGGTGATCAACGCGATCGGCGCCCACCACGACGAGGTAGAGATGCAGTATGTCATTGCCCCCATCATCCAGGCCTGTGACGCCATCAGCGGCGCCCGGCCCGGCGCGCGGCGCGAGATCATGCAGCAGTATCTGCAGCGGATCAAGGACCTCGAAAACCTGGCGCTCGCCTACCCCGGCGTAGAAAAGGCGTATGCCATCCAGGCCGGTCGTGAGCTGCGGGTCATCGTCGAGGCCGATAAGGTCACGGATGTGGACAGCGATAAGCTGAGCTTCGAGATCGCCCAGAAGATCCAGACGGAGATGACCTATCCCGGCCAGATCAAGGTTACCGTGATCCGGGAAAAGCGGGCTGTAAACGTGGCCAGATAGGCAAAAAACTTTGTTTTTTCCACCAATGTTGATTACCTTTGCCTCCCTCAAAACGCGGTAGCGTTTTTGGTCTGAACATTTAAAAAGTTTTTTTATGAACGCTGCTGTAGCTTTTGTACACGAGCAACTGACGGGAAAAAGAGAGTTTCCGAAGTTCAAAGCCGGTGATAATATTACCGTCAACTATAAGATCATCGAAGGAAACAAGGAGCGTATCCAGAGTTTCAAGGGTGATGTGATCAAGCGTCAGGGGCAGGGGCAAACAGCCACCTTTACCGTACGGAAGATCTCCGACGGCGTAGGTGTGGAAAGGACGTTCCCGCTGTTCTCGCCGAATATCGAATCCCTGGACCTGAATAAGGTGGGCCGGGTTCGCCGTGCCAAGCTGTATTTCCAGCGTAGCCGCAGCGGTAAGAGCGCTCGTATCAAAGAGAAAAGACTCGCCGTCGGCGAAGGCGCCGGGAAGTAATCTACCTGCGGGCAGGGACGGTTTTTGAGGTATCAAATTATGTTTTTGTTACCGATTTTTGTGTATACCTTTGTGGAGTACCTTAAAATGTAGTTATGGGAGATTTATTCAGCGGTCCGCATATTTTGCTTATAGCACTCGTAGTGCTTCTGTTGTTCGGTGGAAAGAAGATCCCCGAACTGATGCGTGGTTTGGGTCGTGGCATCCGCGAATTCAAAGATGCCAAGGATAATGTGCAGCGTGAGATCGAAGATCATATAAACGACGACAGGAAAACGACCACGACGAGTTCGACAAACAGCCCGATGAATTCCGGCGTAAAGACCACCTCGACGACATCAGCCGATCATAATTAATTTATTACTCATTTTCAGAGTAACAAAACCCCGCGAAGATTTTGCGGGGTTTTCTATTTTGCAATACTTTTGGCACTTCCATGAATCTATTTAAGAGAAGGACCAGGAATGGGGACCAGCAGGAGATGTCATTTATCGAACATTTAGACGTACTACGCGGACATCTTTTTAAATCGGCCCTTGCCGTCGCCATCGGAGCGATCGTCATGGCCGTATACAATAAGTTTATCGTTCAGCGCATCCTGATGGGGCCGACACATGCCGACTTCTGGACCTATAGGACATTGTGCAGGTTGTCCCAGAAGTGGGGGCTCGGGAATAAATTGTGTATGGAGGAGATCCATCTGAAGATGCAAAGCAATGCGGTGTCGGGGCAGTTCGACACGTATTTCAATATCATCCTTATCGGTGGGTTTATCGTCGCCTTTCCCTATGTCTTCTGGCAGTTCTGGAAATTCACGAAACCGGCCCTCAAAGAAAAAGAGCTCCGGAACACCCGCGGCGTTATCTTCTGGGTCTCGCTGCTATTTTTCCTTGGAGTGGTTTTCGGGTATTTCGTCATCGCGCCATATACCATCAGCTTTTTTGCCAACTTCGTCCTGGATAGCAACATCGAGAATATCTGGACGATCGGCAGCTATTTCACCACGGTCGCCCAGCTGGTGCTGGGTGCGGGTCTGGCTTTCCAGCTTCCATTGGTCATCTATTTCCTGGCGAAGATCGGCGTGGTGAGCGCGGCCTACCTGCGAAGGATCCGTAAATACGCCATCCTGGTCATAGTGATCGTAACCAGCATCATCACTCCACCGGATATGCTAAGCACGATCGTTGCTTCTGTTCCGCTGATCCTCCTATACGAGATCAGCATCCTGTTATGCGTAAAAGTAGAAAAGAAACAAGCCAAGGAGGAAGCCCAATGGGATTAGTTTTTCACTCTATAGAAGCCTATCATGTTGCCCTGAAAGCAGGAAGCGTCAGCTGTGAAGAAGCCGTGGCCCACTATCTGGCGGCCATTGAACGCCAAAAGGACCTCAATGCTTATCTGCGCGTCTATGGCCAGGAAGCCCTCGAGAAGGCCAGATTGCTGGACCGGAAGCGCAAAGCGGGACAGCCCATGGGTAAGCTGCATGGCGTCGTCATCGGCATCAAGGATGTGATCGCATATCGGGGACATAAGGTCACCGCTTCTTCCCGCATACTGGAGAATTACGTTTCGATCTATAATGCGACGGCCGTGGAAAAGCTGCTGGCGGAAGAGGCGATCATCATCGGAGCATTGAACTGCGATGAGTTCGCTATGGGCAGCTCCAATGAGAACTCCGCATACGGGAATGTGCTGAATGCGCGGTGTAAGGACCGGGTTCCGGGCGGATCTTCCGGCGGCAGCGCCGTAGCCGTTCAGGCCGGGCTTTGCATGGTCAGCCTGGGCAGCGATACGGGCGGGTCGGTGCGTCAGCCGGCGGATTTCTGCGGCGTCCTGGGCTTAAAGCCCAGCTATGGACGCGTTTCCCGCTATGGGTTGATCGCCTATGCCTCATCCTTTGATGTCATCGGCATCTTCGGCAAGACCGTTGGTGACGTCGGCGCCGTTCTGGAGGTGATCGCCGGCGAGGATGAGTACGACAGCACTGTGCGGCGTGACGGTGGGTTTATGGCCGCCGGATCGGGGTTACCGACTGGTTCGGTGTTGGCCGCCGGATCGGGGCTACCGAGTGGTTCGGGACAGGCCGCCGGAAACGGCATTGCCGCAGCTTTGAGCCAGGGCGCCGACCGGAAATACCGGATCGCCTACTTCAAGGAAGCCCTGAACCATCCCGGACTCGACCCCGAGATCCGCGATACCATCCTGGGCCGCACCGAGGAGTGGAAGGCGGCAGGTCATACGGTGGAAGCCGTTGATTTCGAGCTACTTGATTATATTGTCCCGGCTTATTACGTGCTTTCCACGGCTGAGGCCTCTTCCAACCTTTCGCGGTTCGATGGGGTCCGGTATGGCTACCGGACTGCGGATAAAGACCTGGAATTAACAGAGTTTTACAAACGGACCCGCTCCGAAGGCTTCGGAAAGGAGGTCAAACGGCGTATCCTGCTGGGAACCTTTGTACTAAGTGCAGGGTATTACGATGCCTATTTTACCAAGGCGCAACAGGTGCGTAAATTATTGGTCGAGCGCACCGATCTCATATTCAAAGACTTCGATATAATTCTTCTTCCCACGGCCCCTACCACGGCCTGGCGTATCGGCGAAAAGACGGATGACCCGATCTCGATGTATCTCGCTGATATATATACAGTTTATGCCAATCTTACCGGGATTCCCGGCATTTCCCTACCACTTTTTGTGCACACAAATGGCATGCCTTTTGGAGTGCAGGCTATGACAAGTCGATTCAGTGAACTATCTTTACTTCAGTTCTCGCATCAGGTGATGCAACAATAAAGTCCTACGAATCCTACTCTATGTGACTGAGAGATAGATGTGAAGCGCGACTATGATCCTGCGCCCTTAGCGCAATCTCCCTTATTCCGTTACCTATGAAAGATTGTAGATGCCGATATCGGTGTTTACCATCTTAAAATCGTTGGGCCCATGTACAACAAAAGGCTTTTATTGTTGGGCGTCATTGTCCTGCTCTCCACATTTATCCTGGCAACGGGATGGATGTATCCCACGCAATACAATGGTTTCGACAAGAATGATCAGGCTTATATGGACACGGACCGGGTGGCCGGTATGAACCATGGACTTATCTCTTCCTCGCCCATGGTCTCCTCCTCCGCGGAGACGGCTTTTGGGCAGCTTTACCTGGCGACCACCGTGGGTGGAAGCAACGGTGTACGGCTGAATCCCAAAGCGCTCAATTTCGTCCAGGATTACTTAAAGGAGAATTGGGAAGACCTGCAAGATATCCGCAGCTGGGGTACACCCTATTTTAATCTCATCGATAATATTCTCACTCAATATGGTCTGCCGAAAACGCTTAAATACCTGGCAGTCATCGAGTCCAATCTAAAATCTACCGCCGTTTCACGGGTTGGCGCCAAGGGCCCCTGGCAGCTGATGCCTCAAACGGCCCGGGATCTCGGTCTCAAGGTCAACCACAACGTGGACGAACGGAAGAATTATGTCAAGAGCACCCGCGCCGCCGCGCTTTATCTCCGGGACCTT
>DASZOW010000651.1:0-8069 GCA_035550615.1 Puia sp. | reverse complement strand
TGACAAAAATGTTGTTAACGGTGATATACGCCCGCAGATTGGTCATGAATGCCTTCTTAAGCAGACGGTGCGGCAGGGTATAGCCTAACGTAGCGGTCTTTATCTTCCAATACGAACCGTCTACATATTCGAGGGTGGTATAACCCGGTATGCTCGAAATGCTTTCGTTCGCCAAAGGCGCCGGAAAGTCGTTGGAAGCATGTGTCGGCGTCCAATAGTTGAAATAACCGGGACCGTTTTCAATGCCATTGGGATAATACCGGCCCAGGAACTGCGCCTGGATCATCTGGCCATAACGCATGATGGCATAGACCGTCAGGTCCCAGTTCTTATAGACAAAGGTATTCTGGAAGCCCAGCGAGAACTTCGGTTCCTGCGAGCCGATATACGTGCGATCGCTGTCGGGTGAGATCTTGTTGTTGCCGTTCAGGTCCTTCATCTTGATCGACCCGGGCGCAAAAGGCGTGGTGCCGAAAACAAGACTGGCGGCCTTGCTGGCTTCACTCGTCTGCCAGATACCCTCTTTTACATAATTATAGAAAGAATGGACCGGGTGGCCGAGCAGCAGCGAATTCACTTCCGCATTCTGGCCGTCGATGATATTGGTGCCGCTGATCAGCTTGGTGACCCGCTCGCGGTTCGACATAAAGCTCACGGTGCTCATCCATTTGAAGTTGGGCGTCTCGATGTTCCGGGTATTCAGCGAAACCTCGATACCCTTGTTATTCGTCGAACCGACATTTTGCCAGGTGCTTACTACGCCCAGGCTCGGTGGCAGCGAGCGCAGCATGAGGATATTGTCGGTGTTCATGTTGTATACATCCACGGAAAGATCGATCCGGTCCCTGTACAGACCGAGATCCAAACCCAGGTTGGCAGTCTTCGATAATTCCCAGCCCACATTCGTATTGCCGATGGCGGAATTGAAAATATAAGCAGGCGCCGAAGTGTTTTCAAAACCCATATTCTGCACCACCAGGTAGGATTGCGTACCATAAGCAGGAATACCCGAGTTACCGGCTACCCCATAGCTGAGCCGCAGCTTAAGATTCGAAATGGCATTGACATTTTGCATGAAATCTTCGTCGCTGATCCGCCAGGCGGCGGCGGCGGACGGGAAATTATAGTTCTTATGCCCCGCGGCGAGTATCGACGCGCCGTCATAACGGTCGGTGACGTCGACGATATACTTTCCTTTGTAGGAATAATGAAGACGCCCGGCATAGGACATATTATTCTGCTGTAAATAGTTCGAAGAGATGTACCGGTTATCCGGCGCGCCCTGCAGGCTATAAAACAGCTGGCTGCTGTAGATCAACCCGGTTCCGCTCATGGAATACTGCTCCTTTGTATTCTGCGTATACGTCGTGAGTCCTGTCACCGAGAAACTGTGGGGGCCGAAGTCCTTGCTATAGGTCACGATATTGTCCCATTCGTAACTGCGTGTGGAATTGTTCGCCGCCGAAGCATACGAGTATTTGTGATTGATCTCCTCCAGCGACGACGAGTCGAAATACTGGCCGCTGCGGCTGCTGGAGAAATTGGCGCCGAACCGGGAGACGATGCTCAATCCCTTCACCGGCGTAAGATCCAGATGCGCATTGATTGTCGTGGCAGTGGAAATACTGTTATTGGTGGCGACCAGTGGTCCGCGATTATCCGACAGCGGGCTCATCGTACTTGCCGCACCGGCAATCGGGTAAACGACAACGCGTCCCAAGCTATCATACGGCGTGCCGAGCGGTACCGCCGTCTCCGCCAGCGAATAAGGGTCGGATGACCGGGTATTGACATTGGAAGAGACCAGGCCGGCCTGAAATCCGGTCTTCACCCACGGGGCGATAGTCTGGTCGACATTCAGCAGCAGGTTGTACTGCTTCTGGTTATTGCCTTTGATCATGCCGTCATCGCCATAGTAGCCGGCGGAAAGATAGACCTTGCTTTTATCGGTGCCGCCGCTGACCGACACATTATGGCTCTGCCGCAGACCGGCGTTGGTAACGAGATCGGTCCAGTTGACCCATTGATTGGCCTGTATGGCGGCCATTTCACCGGCGGAAAAGATCTTCGAGTCGTCTGCAGGGCTATTCCACAATCCCGAGGCCTGATAAGCCGCCCGGCGGAGATCGATATATGACTGCCCCGTCCGCGGATGCGGATATTGCACAAAACCATTGGTGCCCATGTAACCATTATAGGCAACTTTCACCTTACCGGAAGTTCCATGTTTGGTGGTCACGACGATCACGCCGTTGGCGCCCTGGGAGCCATAGATCGCGGTGGAGGAGGCATCCTTCAACACTTCTATGGATTCGATGTCGTTCGGGTTGAGCGCCCTGAGACTGCCTCCCTGAACGCCGTCTATGACATATATCGGCTCCGTAAGACCGTTAAATGTGTGCACGCCCCGGATATGGATACTGTCCGAAGCATTCTCCTTGCCGTTGGTCGTCGTGATATCGGCGCCCGGCACCAGGCCCTCGATGGCCGATAATGGGTCATTTGTCGGCGCCCTTACGATATCCGCCGCCTTTACCACGGAGATCGCGCCGGTCAGATCGCGTTTCTT
This sequence comes from Puia sp., assembly GCA_035550615.1. Taxonomy (GTDB): domain Bacteria; phylum Bacteroidota; class Bacteroidia; order Chitinophagales; family Chitinophagaceae; genus Puia. The sequence continues at coordinate 5,500 of DASZOW010000651.1, read as the reverse complement.
TACCGTCTGGCCATAACCGATCACCACCACTTCATCCATACTCCTGTCGCTCTTCTTGAGGGCGATCCGGATCGGCCCCGCATGGACACCGCCCCGGTAATCCTGCGATTCATAGCCGACAGATGAGATTCGCAGCACGATGCGTCCATTGACCGTCGGATGCAGACGGAACACACCGAAGCTGTCCGTGGCGGTAGCATCGCCAGGTCTGCCTTTAACCATAACCGTAACCCCAGCAATTGGCTGGCCTGTACTCTCGTCGACCACTGTACCGGTGATCACGCCCTGCTGTGCCCTCGCCGTAGTAAAAAACAGCAGGGGAAGGAACAGGGTCCACAAGAGTCGTTTAGATGTTGTCGAGTTCATATAGCAATTGTTAAGTTTTAAAAAATTGGCCGTACACCGCCCTGAGCGCTGGACTCATAGGCCGCTTCCACACAGGCCATCGTGTGAATAGCGTCTTCCACGGAATTGTCAGGTTTCATGATAGCGCCCTCTGCCGCCAGCATCATCTGCGCCATCGAGCCGATAAAAGCATGAGGGAACCAGCCGCCGGCGATCTCCAGCGTCTTCCAGACCCGAGGCTTGTCTCCCTCTACCACACAGTATTCGAAACAGTCGGGCACACCCTGAGGATAATTCATAAGCACCCCCAATTTGATCTTGATGGCTCCGCGGGTGCCTTCCAGCTTGATATACGAATGCTGTTGCTGCAAACCGAAATCATGACCGTGATTGGTTAGGATATTGGCGCGGATCATAGAACCGTAATCCATAATGATGCACGTACGCACGGATGCCAGTTCCGGCATGCCCGGATGTTGCACGGTCTTGGCATAGATACTCCCGGGATCGCCAAAAAAGGTGCGGACGAGATCGATGTAATGGATACTGTGGTAGAGGATCTCGACACGAGGTAGTGTATATAGAAATTTCCATAGATGCCACGGGGTATAAACATTGACGTTGATCTCGATATCCACCAGGTCCCCGATCAGCCCCTGCTTGATGATGTGACGTGCGGCATTGATAAAAGGGGCATAACGCAGCTGGAAATTGACACCGGCGGTCATCCGGCGGCTGCGGGTAAGTTCCAGTATCTCACGGGCCATGGCCAGATCGTCACCCATCGGCTTTTGCATGAGGACGGTAGCGCCTTCCGGCAATTGACGGAGCACGGACAACAGCTGCGACCCGGGTACGGCTACATCAAAGACCACCGACCGCGGGCTCCGGTTGAGCATATCTTCAGGGGTAAGATATACCAGTGGGATATCGAACCTCTCGGCTGTCCGCAAAGCCTTCTCCCTGTCGATATCATAGATGCCGGCGACCCAGAAACCGGCTAGCTTGTAGGCCGGCAGATGGGCGTCGTTCACAATGCCTCCCGCACCGATCAGGATTACCGGCTTCGGGTGACGTGGAAGTGGGCTGTTTGTCTCGATGATCATATTTTATCTGTTATATGCTAACCGCCGGTTGCGGCCTGCGAACCTGCAACGCCCATCATGATCCCGGCGATCACCAGGATCAGAATACCGGTGGTATTCCACCGGATCGTCGTCGCCGACACTCCTTTCCATTCTTTGAAATAATATCCCCACAAATTGCTGGCCACGACCATAAAAGACATATGGACGGACCAGTTGGCAAAACTGTAAGGCCCCATATAAAAAGCCGCCATGCCGTAAAACACGAACTGCAGATACCACAAAGCTCCGATCAGGGCGCTGAAAGCATAATTGCTCCGAAGCGTGCCGGCATCCTTGGCCCGGCGATAATCGGAAAACGTACGATTGCGACGGTTCATCACCACACAGTACAGCAGATTCACGGTAATGCCCCCCAGCAGCTCTACAAAGAACACAGGCGAGGCTGCCCACACCGGCGAAGCGCCCGCACCGATGGCCTGTTGCCGGATCGGTTCTCCCGTCGTAATGCCAAAGGCAAAACAGGCGCCGAGCACCCCCGCCGCAAACGCGATGAGCACGCCCTTTTTGAACTGAAAGCCCCCGGTCCCCACGATCTCATCCTGCCGATCCGCCTGTATGCTGTCCCCGCCCTTCTGGCCGCCTGATTCGGCCCCACTCTTCGCTTCCTTATCCCGCCGCATCCCGGCCTTCCCGCAAACGACGATCCCGACCAGCGACATAAACACACTGATCAGGGTGATCTTTCCGGAACCGGTGGCCGCAACCTCGGAAAACCGCCCCGCAACGATGATCGGCACCAACGTACCCAACGAGGACAGAAATCCGGTGGCTATAGTAAACCCAAGCGCCAGCCCGATATAGCGGACAGCCATTCCCCAGGCTAGCCCGCCGACGCCCCAGAGAAACCCGAAAGCAAATGTCATCGCAAGCGTAGAGAACGGGATCCGCTGAAGCACGGCAAAAAGATGCGGCGTAGCGAGCAAGGCAAGCAGCAGCGGCAGCAAGAGCCAGGCTACGATGCCCTGGACAGCCCACAGACTCTCCCAGGCCCATCCCTTGATGCCTTTTAAGGGCACATAGCTGCTACCGGCGGAGATACCGCCCAGGATGAGCATGCTTAACCCGATGATTACGTTCATAATGGCTTGTTTTTTGTGCAGCCGCTTCCCCCGGCCAGACGCCTACCCCGCACCACCGCCCGAAGCTGCAAGCCGGTAAAACTGTTCAGCATTTCGATATAACACATTCGCCTGTTCCGACGGGTTCAGATATTTCGCGATAACTGTACGGTAAGCCTTCCACGTCTTTTCATAGGAGCCGGCAAGCAGCGAAACGGGCCAGTCGCCTCCACAACAGCAACGGTCCGCGCCAAAATGATGCAAGGCGAATTCAATACAAGGTTCCAGGTCGGCGGACGTCCAGTCCGACCCTTTTTTTGCGGCAGTGCCCAGACCGGAGATCTTGGCATAAAAATTCCCGTGCCCGGCCGCCTCTTTCATAAGTTCTTCCCAACGCCCGTCCTCCGCCGATATCGGTGGCTGATTCAAATGATCGAAGATCATCCGCAACCCCGGCCATCGCTCCGCTACCTTCAACGCGGTAGCAATATGCGCGGGCAGGACGCCGACAACATCATAGGGTATGTCATGCGCCGCCAGCAGACCCAGACTCTCCAGCACCGTATCCTGCAACAACCACCCGGGATCGGCTTCGTCATGGATCAGATGACGGACACCTTTAAGCAACGCCCCCGGTCGGTATTCACTTTCCAACAACCGGGCCGTCGCGGCAGGATCCTGCAAGGGCAGCCATCCGACGATACCGCTGATCCAACCATGCTTCTTCGCCGTCTTCATCATCCACGCGGTGTCCTCCCGGCTATTGGCCGCCTGTACCAGCACGCCGCCAGCGACGCCAGCCGCACTTCGCTGTGGCTCCAGCTCTTCCAGGCCATAACTCCGCTTTAGGATCGTCGTATTACCCTCTAACCACGGATAATCCACCGCTTCCCGGTTCCACACGTGAATATGTGTATCAATGACATTTTCCATTTTTACGGCCGTTTTGGGGCCACGAAATTAAGACAATCCAAACTGCGCATCGATCAGTTCATTATGCTCTCCCAGCAAGGGGGCCCCGAGTTCCGGCTTCGCAATAGCCCCATCTATACGGATAGGACAACGCGTAGTTCGGATGGATAGTCCGTTACTGGTCTTAACTTTCAATTCCATATTCAGCACCTTATAGCCGATCTGCTGCATCAGGTCCTCGTAGTTCATGACCTTGGCGCACCATATATCGGCAGGTTGCAGGACAGCCAGCCATTCGTCGGCTGTGCGGGTTAACAGATGTCCGGTGAGTATCCCCTTGATCTCATCGCGACGATCGAACCACTCTGCCTTGTTGGTAAATGTTTCGAGTGGTGGGCATTGGAGCAGTCGCGCTAACTTAGGAATATCTCCCATCGCCAGCGACAAGTAACCCTCCCGGGTCTTATAAATACCATACGGGGCAGGGATATAAGCGTTCCCATTGCTCACCTCGCTCCGCTGCGGCAGCTGCCGCCCGTCATTAAAATGACAGGTCAGCACCTCGAACTGAAAATCGAGCACGGCTTCCATCATGCTCACCTGCACAAGCGCACTGCGGCCGGAGACGCCCCTGCGATACAACGCCGCCAAAATACCCTGCGTCAGATACGTCCCCGCCAGAATGTCGACTACCGATACTCCCATAGGCGTAGGCCGCTCATCCCGGTTATTGCTCAGCCAGGTAAGCCCGGAAAGCGCCTGTACCAACAGATCCTGCCCCGGCAGATCCTTCCACGGACCTTCATTGCCATAGCCGCTGATTTCACCATACACGATATCGGGTTTGATCGTCCTGACCTTCTCGTAGTCCAACCCGATACGCTCCATCACCCCCGGCCGGAAATTATGCAGGACTACATCCGCATGCCGGATCAGCTTCCGCACTTTCTCGAGATCCTGGCTGTTCTTGAGATCCGCCGCATAACTTTGTTTGTTGCGGTTGATCGCATGGAAGATCGTCGACTCGCCTTCGATCCGGGTATCGGAAACATATAACTGCCGGCAGATATCGCCGATACCAGGCCGCTCTACCTTGATCACCCTCGCCCCCATGTCCGCGAGACGAAGTCCCGCAGAAGGCCCCGAGAGAAACTGACTGAAATCGACGACAATAATATCCTGCAATAGATTCATCGACATTGGCTATTTTAATAATTCCATCACGATCCTTGTGTTATCCTGACCCAGACCGGGGGCGGGCTTTCCGGAGAACAGCCGCTGCCCATCGATTCGTATCGGACAACGGGTGGTCACCAGGCTCTTGCCCCTCGACGTAGTGATCGGCTGCTCCATCTCCAATATCTTATACCCTTGATGGGCCGTAAGCTTTTTCCAGTCTAGCACCTCCATTGCCCACATATCCTCGGCATGCAGCCGCTCCAGCCAGTAGGCCGTAGGCTGCGCCATCAGGTGCTGCGTCAATACGGCCTTGATCTCGTCGCGATGGCTAAAGGCTTCCTCCTGCTCATAGCCGGCCAGCTCTGCGGAATCGATGGCCCGTGCCAGCTGCGGGATATTGACCATGGCAATGGCGATATGTCCATCCGCCGTAGCATAAATGCCATATGGCGCGCTTAACAACGGATTGCCATTGCTGTACCGGCTCCGGCGGGGCAGCTGTCCGCTGCTATGATAGGTAGTGAGGAACTCGAATTGAAAATCCAGCAACGACTCGAGCATCGAGATCTCGACAAGCGCACCCTGCCCCGTTTTCCCGCGACGGACCAGCGCGGCCAGAATACCCTGCACCAGCTGAGCGCCGCAAAGGCTGTCGGCGATCGACAACCCAAAAGGCATGGGATTGTCCTTTTCATTGCCCGTCATATAGGCCAGCCCGCTCATCGATTGGAGCAGGAGGTCCTGCCCCGGCAGATCCTTCCACGGACCTTCCTTGCCATAACCGCTGATAGCGCCATAGACCAGGCGCGGATTCAATGCCTTCACATTGGAATACGCCAGGCCGGCACCTTCCATGAC
>DASZOW010000650.1:0-2967 GCA_035550615.1 Puia sp. | reverse complement strand
GTCAAGCGGAGCAATATATCCGATTTTTATCAAACCTTGCTGAACAAAATCAACACGGCTCAATACAGCAGGGATAAAACTTTCAGCAGCAGGAAGCGACGCCTCCGTAAATATGAGTATACGGTGAGAACACAGGCGCTGCGCGAGATATCGGTACCAGAATGGAACAGTCCAAAACTCGAGTTGACCGAAAAAGAGAAGCTGCTTTTTTATCGGTACGAGCGCTGGTGCCACCAAAGCGGGTTCTGGAAAGTCGGCTACGTGTTTGCAGAGCCCTGGCGTTTCGTCCTGCGTGTGAGACCGCATATCATCACGGAGCGGCGAATGATCGATGCTGACCTGGAGGCGGAGCTTCAGCGCCTGGAAAATTATATTGAACGCAACAACCTGCATGGTAAGATCTATAAGCTTACACGTAGCAAGCGAGGGCCACGGAACTGGTATAAGAAAAAAGATATTCCCAGTCATCCATTTAAGAACAAACCCTTACACGCGGTGCTGGCCGAGTGTAAGGAAACAACAATAACATGAGCACTATAAAAACAAAAGAGCTGAGTAAGATCGGTTATACGAATGACCAGGCCAGAAGCCTCGTCATCAATATCATCTCGAAACATTTTAAACACCATTCCAAGGAGGATCTGGTCACTATGCTGATAGATATCAAAGCCCGACCCCAAGCCTACCTGACCGATGAAGTCACGGGCAAGATCGCGGCAACCTTTTTGGATATCGACGTCGAGAAGCCGTTTGAAGTTTATGGCTTGTCGCCGGAGCCGGCGCCACTGGCCGTTGTCGGGGGAAAGGATATCGAGGGAACGGCGAAGCGGCAGATGGAAAACGCCATGTCGCTGCCCATTACGGTCCAGGGGGCACTCATGCCTGACGCGCACACCGGATACGGGCTTCCGATCGGAAGTGTACTGGCCGTTTCGGGGGCTGTGATCCCCTTTGGCGTCGGGGTGGACATCGGCTGCAGGATGGCGCTGTCCATCATCGATGAAAGCGACAGCTTCTTGCGGCGGTATTCGCACCAATTGAAAGTCGCCCTGAAAGAACACACTCATTTTGGCATGGAAGGAGGGTTGGATCTTCCGCAGGAACATGCCATATTGGACCATCCCCACTTTCAGTCGACGGAGCTGCTGCGAAAATTGCATGGCAAAGCGGCCCGGCAGCTCGGTTCTTCGGGCAGCGGCAACCATTTTGTGGAATTCGGGGAGATTGAATTGTTTGCCGGAAATCCGCTGAACCTCCTTCCTGGAAAATACCTGGCGCTGTTGTCGCATTCGGGAAGCCGCGGACTGGGGGCGAACATTGCGCAGCACTATACGAAGATCGCCATGGATACCTGCAAATTGCCATCCGAGGTACAACAACTGGCCTGGCTGAACCTGGACAGCCAGGCAGGGCAGGAATATTGGCTCAGTATGAATCTGGCAGGAGACTATGCCAAAGCCTGTCACGACCGGATACACGCCAATCTATTAAAAGCGCTAGGGCTGGAGGCGTTGGTTGTCGTGGAGAACCACCACAACTTCGCCTGGAAAGAGCGGCTGAAGGATGGCCGGGAGGTCGCTGTCCATCGCAAGGGCGCTACCCCGGCGCACGCCGGTGAGTTGGGGATCATTCCCGGCAGCATGACAACGCCGGCCTACCTGGTGGAAGGAAAAGGCGGGGACCGTACACTGCATTCGGCATCGCACGGCGCCGGAAGGGCCATGAGCCGGAAGCGGGCAAAAGAAAGCATGACGGTGTCGGGGCTCAGGAAAATGTTGTCGGACGCGGGCGTGACCCTGATCGGCGGGAGCGTCGAAGAGAACCCACTGGCGTACAAAGACATCGAACGTGTGATGGACGCCCAGGATGAGCTGGTAACGGTTTGGGGCAGATTTTTGCCGAAGATCGTGCGAATGAATAAAGAATAAATCAATTAACATGGAAAAGATCATTATACAAATCACTCCGGGAAGAGGTCCCATCGAATGCTGCCGGGTGGTGGCCAGAGTGCAGGAAAAGATGCTTTTGCAGGCCAGAAAGAATGGCCTTGCCATAGAGGTCCTGGACAATAAGAAAGCGGATCTAAACGGCACGCTGTTGTCGGCGACACTGTAGTCAAGGGTCCGGCGCTGGAGCCCTTTGTAAAAGAATGGCAGGGAACGGTGAAATGGATCGGGCAGAGCCCCTTTCGGAAAAGGTTATCGCCTGGCAGACCAGCCAGTTGATCGGGCAGCAGCAGGCGCGATGGCAGGAGCATAACGTGTTGGAGCGGGGCAACAATAATATTATTAATTTGATAGGTTCCTGATGTTCCTTCAAAATCTTTTTCCTGAAACTCATTAGTAAAATCCAAATCCGGAGCAATCCGCTTGGAAATAGTAAATTTATCTCATTTGCTATTGCTGACAGTCTTTTTGTCCAGCAAATGCCATCCATTTCTCCTCTCGTCTGAAAAATAATGTATAAATAAATTGATTTGATCAATTAGTCCAGCCATTTAGGGGGTCAGGACACCGAAATCATCGACTTCTTCTTATGGCACAAAAATATTATAGCCGCCTGGCAGGAACATTCTGGCCGTTCTGATGCAGGATCATTTTTCCAATTTTGCCGTCCGTTCCTCTTACAAATTCGATATCAGCATCAACGACCTTTAGAAAGAAAAGGTCTTTCTTCGCGGCGAACAATTCGTTCTTTCCCTGACCGCTTGCCTGTCCGTAGAGGTGCCCATCTTTCAAGGAGATGGTTATGGAGAAGGTAGATGAAATTTGATATTCGCCCACATATTCTTTGAGGAGAGAAGTGTCGAGCATGACGGCCACCTTTGTAGTTGGTGGTTTTATGTCCTTGCCGCTAAGAATACCATAGACATCCATGGTCATTTTCGGGAGATATTGGTAGTTCTGCTCGTTACTCAGCATGACAATACAGATCCCGTCCTCGGGTATACGCAGAATATTAGAGACA
>DASZOW010000649.1:0-4008 GCA_035550615.1 Puia sp. | reverse complement strand
CCCCTGGCGCACCGACAGACCAAGGCCGGCCCATCTCTTACCAAGACCCGAGCCCATAGAAGTCGCCGCCCCGGTACCCGACTACCCGCCCATGCTATTCAGGCATCGCGGCAAGCTGCATCGCATAAAAAAAGCCGACGGCCCCGAACGCATCGAACGGGAATGGTGGATACAGGAGGGCCCGCATCGCGACTACTACTGCGTCGAAGACGAAGAAGGCGCCCGCTACTGGCTCTTCCGCTCCGGTCACTACACCGAAGACAACACCCAACGCTGGTTCCTGCATGGATTCTTCCCATAAATCATTTTATGAATTACACCGAACTCCAAACGACCACGAATTTCAGCTTCCTCCGCGGCGCCTCGCACCCGGAAGAGCTCGTCATGCAAGCCAAAGCTTATGGTTACAAACACCTCGCCATCACGGACAGGAACACCTTCGCCGGCCTCGTTCGCGCCCACGTCGCCGCCAAAGAACACGATATCCGCCTCATCCCCGGCTGCCGCCTCGATCTGCTCGATGGTCCCAGCCTCCTCGCCTATCCCACTGACAAAGATGCCTGGTCCCGTCTCTCATCACTGCTCACCACCGGCAACCTCCGCGCGGAAAAAGGCTTGTGTCATCTCTATAAAGCCGATGTATATACGCACGCCAAAGACATGAAGTTCCTCGTCGTTCCCCCTGCCGCCCTTACCCCCGCCTTCGAGCTCGAAGCGGATTTTCAAAACGCCGCACGCGAATACCGTGAAGCCCTCGGAAAAAACTGCCATCTCGCCGCCTCCCGCTCCTATCTCGGCGATGATACCAAAAGGCTGTTCCGTCTCTCCCGCCTCGCGACACAGCTGGACATGCCCCTCGTCGCCACCAACGACGTTCATTATCATCATCCCGACCGCCGGCAGCTACAGGACATCCTGACCTGTATCCTGGAAAAATGCACGATCCAGACCGCCGGCTTCCGGCTGTATGAAAATGCGGAACGGCATCTTAAACCCATCCCCGAAATGCTTCGTCTCTTCCGGCAATATCCCGACGCCTTCCGCAAAACACACGAGATCGCCGAAGCCTGCCAGTTCTCGCTGGACATGCTGCAATATGTCTATCCCGAAGAGCTGACCACGGAAGGACGCACCCCACAGGAAGAGCTGACAAAGCTCACCTGGGAAGGCGCCCATGGGCATTTCGGCGACATGATCCCGGAAAAGATCAGGGCCACCATCGAACACGAGCTGCATTTTATCGCGCAGATGAATTATGCTTCCTATTTTCTGACCGTCCACGACCTGGTGCGATTTGCCCGCAGCCAGCATATCTTATGCCAGGGACGTGGCTCCGCCGCCAACTCTACCGTCTGCTTTTGTCTCGGCATCACTTCCGTAAACCCGGCAAAATTCGACCTGCTCTTCGAACGCTTTCTTTCTTCCGCCCGTAACGAGCCACCCGATATCGACGTGGACTTCGAACACGAGCGCCGGGAAGAGGTCATCCAATATGTCTACCAAAAATATGGCCGCGACCGCGCAGCTATCGTCGCCACCGTCACCCAGGAAAGACGCAAAGGGGCCATCCGCGATGTGGGCAAAGCCATGGGCCTGTCCGTCGATACCATCGAGCGGCTTTCCAAATCGTCGTGGCGTTCCGACACCGAGCTCTATGATGTCACACGCCTCACCGAACAAGGCCTGAATCCGCACGATACGCATCTGAAAAAAGTGCTGGACCTCACCGATCAGCTCATGGGATTTCCCCGCCAGCTTGGCCAGCATACCGGCGGATTCGTTATCACCCAGGGAAAGCTCACGGAGCTCTGTCCCATCATGAATGCCCGCATGGAAGACCGGACCTGTATCGAATGGAATAAAGACGACATCGACGCCCTCCGCTTCCTCAAGATCGACGTCCTCGCCCTCGGTATGCTCACCTGTATCCGCAAGGCCTTCGTACTGGCCAAACAACACTACAACCTCGATCTTACCCTCGCCAACATTCCACAGGACGATCCCGCCGTATATAAGATGGTGAGCCATGCCGACACCATCGGCGTGTTCCAGATCGAAAGCCGTGCACAACAGGCCATGCTGCCCCGGTTACGGCCAAAATGTTTCTATGACCTCGTCATCGAAGTCGCCATCGTTCGTCCCGGCCCCATCCAGGGTGACATGGTCCACCCGTATCTGCGCCGCCGCAATGGCCTCGAACCCGTCGAATTCCCATCCAAAGAGCTGGAAAATATCCTCGGCAAAACACTGGGCGTCCCGCTCTTCCAGGAACAAGCCATGCAGGTCGCCATCGTCGCCGCTGGTTTTACGCCTTCCGAAGCGGATGCCTTACGCCGCAGCATGGCCACCTTCAAGGCGCAGGGACAGGTCTCCAGATTCCAGGAAAAGCTCATCGATGGTATGATCGCCAAAGGCTATACCCGCGAATACGCGGAACGCATCTTCAGACAGCTGGAAGGCTTCGGCTCCTATGGCTTCCCGGAAAGCCATGCCGTCAGCTTCGCACTGCTGGTCTATATCTCCGCATGGCTCAAATGCTATTATCCCGATGTCTTTGCCTGCGCCCTGCTCAACAGCCTTCCCATGGGTTTCTATCAACCCGCCCAGATCGTCATCGATGCCCGCAAACATGGCGTCGAAGTACTGCCCGTCGACGTCAACTACTCTCAATGGGACCACCTCCTCGAACCGGCTGAAGATCCCTACCCCGGCCAAAACCCGGGTCCAGGCCCAGGCCGCTACCGTCGCCTCCGCCTCGGCTTCCGCCAGATCACCGGTGTCAAAGAGGACGATGCCCAGGCCCTCGTCACCGGCCGCACAACCGCTCCAACTGCTACCTCCCATATCTCCCCGTCCGGCCGCGCAACCGCTCCAGCTGCTACCTCCCATCTCTCCCCTTCCGGCCGCACAACCGCTCCAACTGCTAACTCCCATCTCTCCCCGTCCGCCTACTACACCACCCTCACCTCCATCCGCGACGCCGGCGTCTCCCAAACCGCCATGGAAAAGCTCGCCGATGCCGACGCCTTCCGCTCCATGGGCCTCGACCGCAGAAAAGCTCTCTGGGAAGTCGCAGCGTTGAACGACCGCCCCATGGCGCTCTTTGCCGGCCAGCCGGGCGAGAGTACCCAGGAACCGGAGATCACCCTGCCCGCGATGTCCGCCGCCCAGCATGTCGTCCAGGACTATGCATCGACTTCTTTATCGCTGAAAGCCCATCCGGTGAGCTTCGTCCGCGAAAAGCTCGACCTGTTGCATATCATACCGGCGGCCGACCTCTCGAAACACAAGGACGGCGACGTCGTAAAGGTCGCAGGTCTGATCCTCGTCCGTCAGCAACCGGGTACCGCCAGTGGAGTCGTCTTCATCACCATCGAAGATGAGACAGGCACAGCCAACCTCGTCACCTTTCATGGCATCTTCCAGGCTTACCGAAAGACCATCCTCCAATCCCGCCTGCTCATGGTCGAAGGTAAACTGCAGATCGAAGGGGAAGTCATCCACGTCATCATCAAACACTGCCACAACCTCTCACCCCTCCTCCGCGACCTCGTAACTCCCGCCTCCCGCGACTTCAAATAGCCGCGGCCCCGTCGCCACCCCATCTCGCGGCTCCCCCTGCCCAATGCTAACTGCCATCTGCCCAACGCCACCTGCGATCTGCCCAACGCCACCTGCCCCTATCCCCAACGCCCCCGTCCACGACCACCTGCCATCTGCCAACTGCCCCCAACGTGGTGGCATAATTTATGTAGCCCCCGGTGTATGCGCCCTCAAATCCTCATCTGTGGCGCCGGTCCCACCGGTCTCATTCTCGCCATTTGGCTGGCCAAACGTGAGATTCCCTTTCGTATCATCGACAAAGCCGCAAAACCCGGCACCGCATCCCGCGCCCTCGTCTTCCATGCGCGAACACTCGAATTCTATAGACAGCTGGGCCTGGACCAGGCCGTCATCGGTAGATCACACCACATCGACCAGATCCGTCTTTGGGTCAAACAACACACC
>DASZOW010000648.1:0-4080 GCA_035550615.1 Puia sp. | reverse complement strand
TTCCAGGCGGCCTTCGTCCGGATCAACTTTATCGACATTATCGTGCTGGTATTCAAATCGGCCGTGTATGGCTTCACCATCGGTTTCACCGGTTGCTACAACGGCTTCAACGCCGATCATGGGACCGTGGGGGTTGGCCGCGCCGCGAATACCTCCGTCGTGGTATCGATGTTCCTGATCTTTATAGAAGAAATGCTGATCGTCCAATTGGTTCACAATTATCTCCGTTGACTCATGACGCCCGAAACGGAACATTCATTTAAAAAAACACCCGGCGGCATCGACCGTAAAAATGCCGTCATCTCGCTGCGCGGGGTACATAAATCCTTTGGCGACCTGGACGTGCTGAAAGGGGTAGATCTCGACGTATATAAAGGCGAGAATCTCGTGGTCCTGGGCCGCAGCGGCAGCGGAAAATCGGTCCTCCTCAAGATCATCTCGGGACTGCTCCGTCCCGATCGCGGCGCCGTGCACGTGCTGGGTCAGGAGATCGACCGGCTGAATACCCGCGAACTACAGGCGCTGCGCAGCAAGATCGGCTTCTCCTTCCAAAGCTCGGCACTCTACGATGGGATGAATGTCCGGGCAAACCTGGAATTCCCGCTTGTCCGGAATCAAAGAACGCTGACCCGGCGCGAGATCGACGAAGCCGTTATCCAGGTCCTCGACGACGTAGGCCTCCCTCAAACCATCGATCAGATGCCCTCCCAACTTTCCGGCGGCCAGAAAAAACGCATCGGCATTGCACGCACCCTGATCCTCCACCCCGAGATCATGCTCTACGACGAGCCTACCGCCGGCCTCGACCCGGTGACCAGCGTCGAGATCAACGACCTGATCAACGAAGTCCAACAACGCTATAACACCAGCTCCGTCGTTATCACCCATGACCTCACCTGCGCACGTTCCACCGGCGACCGCATCGTGATGATATCGGAAGGGGTATTCCTGCGCCAAGGCAGCTTCGACGAGGTATTCGATACCTCCGATCCCCGGGTACAAAATTTTTATAACTATAATTTTATCACAAGGCATGAGTGAAGTCAACATCCGCAAACGCATGGCCGTCGGCATCTTTATCTCCATCGGCCTCCTCATCCTGATCGCCGCCATCCTGACCGTCGGCGGCCAGCATAAAGCCTTTGTCAAAGCCATCCATCTGCATATCCTCTTCGACGACGTCAACGGGCTGCAGCCAGGCAACAATATCTGGCTCTCGGGCATAAAGATCGGTACCGTCAAATCGATCAGCTTCTATGGCAACTCGCAAGTGGCCGTTACCCTCAACGTAGACAAAAAGGCTCAACCGCATATCCGTAAAGACTCCAAAGCGCGGATCAGCACCGATGGCCTCATCGGCAACAAGATCATAGTCATCGACGGCGGCAGCGCGGAAGCCCCCGTCATCGTCGATAACGATAGTTTACAAAGCGAACATGTAGCGGGTACCCAACAGCTGATGTCCACCCTTCAGGCAAGTAATGGAAATATTCTCGAGATCACCGGGAATCTCAAGACGATCAGCAAACGGCTCACGGAAAGCCAGGGTACGCTGGGGCAACTGATCAACGACCCCTCCATCGCCGATCGGCTAAAGGCTTCGATCGACCATCTCCGCAATGCTGCTGCAGGCAGCGAAGCCATGATCGCCAACCTCAAGGATTTTTCGGACCGGCTTCGTCAACCCGGCGGCCTCGCCAGCCAGCTCGCCAGCGACACCACGGTCTTCCATCGTCTGCGGTCGGCGGTCACCCGCCTCGATCAAGCTACCTCCCAGGTCGACACCTTTAGCCGATCCCTCCGCACAGCCGGCGAAGGCTTGAATGATAAGAGTTCCCCTGTAGGCTTCCTCCTCCACGACCAGCAAGCCGCCGATAACCTGGACCGCACGCTCAAAAATCTTCGCGTGAGCAGCCAGGAACTAAGCGATGACCTGGAAGCCATCCAGCATAGCTGGCTGCTCCGTGGCTTCTTCCGCCGAAAAGATAAATAGTCCCCTGTGGAAATATTTACTCATACGCCATGGCACCCGTTTTTCACTACCTGATGCGTGATACCATTCCTGCAAAAGGTCGGCGCCTCGTACGATGGCCGCGCCACTGAATTTATAGTTTGGGCCCCACTCCGAAACAAGGTGGATCTGCTGATCGCCACCCCGGACGAAACCATTCATCCCATGGAAAAAGATTCCGCCGGCTACTGGCGGGTGACCTTACCCGTCGGCCCCGGCACTCGCTATGGCTTCCGATTGGACAATGACGCCGGTAAGACGCTCCCCGACCCTGCATCGCTATCTCAGCCGGATGGAGTACACCATCTCTCGGAAGTCCTCGACGTGCATGCTTTTCCCTGGAACGACGGCGGTTGGAAGGGGCTTCCGCTCAGCAATAGGATCATCTATGAGCTGCATACGGGAACTTTTTCTGCCAGGCACGATTTCGAAGGCGTGTTGCAAAAGCTGGAATATCTCCACGACCTCGGCATCAATACCATCGAGCTCATGCCGCTGGCGCAATTTCCCGGGCAGCGGGGTTGGGGATATGACGGGGTATACCCCTTTGCTATACAGCATAGCTATGGCGGGCTCGCGGGTTTTCAACGGCTGGTCAACGCGGCGCATGCCATCGGCATGTCGGTGATCGTCGACTGCGTATACAATCACATGGGCCCCGAAGGCAACTACCTGCATGAATATGGCCCCTACTTTAGCGAAAGATATAAAACTCCATGGGGCCGCTCTTTTAATTTTGACGACGCGTGGTCGGACGGGGTCCGCAATTTCTTTCTGCAGAACGCCCGGTTCTGGCTGGAAGACATGCACGTCGACGGGCTCCGGCTCGACGCAGTCCACGCCATCTGCGATTTCAGCGCCATTCCCTTCGTACAGCAGTTGAAGGAGCTGTCCACCGAGCTGTGCCAGCGTACGGGTTGTAAAAAAGAGCTTATCGTCGAGATGGACCTCAACGATCCGCGCTATATCAATCCCCCGGCCAGGGGTGGCTACGGCATGGATGCCCAGTGGGTCGACGAGTTCCACCATTCGCTACGCGCCCTGCTCACCGGCGATACCAGCGGCTATTACGAGGACTTCGGCCAGATCGGCCAGCTGGAAAAAGCCTTCCGCCATACTTATGTCTACAACAACGTCTACTCCCGGCATCGGCGCCGGACCTTTGGCGGTAGCGCAGATACGATCCCCTATGACCAGTTCGTCGTCTTTTCGCAAAACCATGATCATATCGGTAACCGCGCGCGGGGCGAGCGCCCTACCACGCTGTTGTCGCTGGAACAATTGAAACTCGCGGCCGCTACCGTGCTGCTCTCGCCCTATGTGCCAATGCTGTTCATGGGCGAGGAATATGGTGAGAAAAATCCTTTCCTCTATTTCGTCGACTTCGGCGATCCGGAGCTCATCGAATCGGTACGCAAGGGCCGCGCCCGTGAGTTCGCACACTTTTCCGCCGGCCAGCCCCTGCCCGATCCGGAGGCGGAAGATACATTCAACCAGTCCGTCCTCTCATGGAAGACCGATGAAGAGCCCGCCATTACCCTGCTGCGGTACTACCGGCACCTGATCCGTTTCCGCCAGACCCGCCCTGCCCTGCAAGGCAGTAAACGTGACACGATGATCGTTCACCCGGCCACCGGCCAGACCCTGCCGATCGAACGCAAGATCCTCAATGACCATCTCTTTATCTGGTTCCATTTTGGCGACCGGCCCGTGGCCCTGGAAAATATCACCTGGAAACATCTCGGAAAGGTCTTCGACTCGGCAGATCCCCGATGGGGTGGACCTGGATCAACCGCCGCCGCCGAAATCGCTCCTGGCCGGCCCATCGACATTGCCCCTCATTCTGTAGTCGTTTTTGAAAAACTTTATTAATATATCCCTATGCCTGTTCCTGTCAGCACCTACCGGATACAACTAAACGAAAAATTTACCTTTCGCGAGCTTGCCGGCATCCTCGATTATCTCCACCAGCTCGGCATCTCCACCGTCTATGCCGCTCCCATCACCACCGCCACCAAAGGCAGCTCGCATGGATACGATGTCTCGGACCCGCTGCGCATCAACGCAGA